>NZ_QSNX01000023.1:0-60126 GCF_009498575.1 Rahnella sp. RcJ3 | reverse complement strand
TTCATGGGGATGTCCTCATGTGGCTTATGAAGACATTACTAACATCGTGGTGTATTAATCAACGGGGAGCAGGTCAGCTATTTTGTTCTTATAAATGTAATTATCAGATTGGATTGACATTCACCAATAAAACATTTTATCTAATGTTTCAATTGAATACACACATCAATAGAGGCTGCCATGAGTTACATTCACGTTCTTGTAAAAATGAAAAAAAGCGGAAATTCAAAGGCTAAATCAAATGAAAAATTAAAGATTTATATTGAATCTGATTGCGACAATGAAGATGAGGTTTTAGAAAATATAATCATTCCTTACGTCTCTAATTCAACTAGAATTTTGATTGAAGGTGCTTTTATTTCAGCTGCCGACATCGAACAAATGACAGTGGTAAAGAGCGATGAAGATAGTAAAAAACTCTATGAGAAAGCTTCAGCAGAAAGCGAAGCTCGTTCATCTCGCATGGCATCTCAAGGCGTACTCATGGGAGGACTTGGAGTGTCGATGTACGGAGCGATCATTCAGATGGGAGAGGATATCACCACTGAAATCATACGCAAGGCCATGAAAATGAATAAATAAAATCAACGCTACTTACATGATATGTATGTAAGTAGCGTATTCTGTGTGAGATCCTCGATGACGAGCTGGTTATCCCTGCTACCATCGTAGGTTTCAAAGCTCACTAGAATTGTCTAATTAGTGGGTGGCTCTTTAGAAATGTCCATATATTGAAAAGGCCGTTGCGAAAATCTCTCCACAGTGGCCTATTTAGCATAACGTCATTTTGCGAACCAAACCCTTAACTTTCTACCCACTTATCATATATTTTTTTTATATTACGATAAGGGGTGCTAGCACCAAATTTATCCTCATGGTCCTTGACTGCGAGGGTAATTAGCTCTCTATATTCTGCTTTCATCTCCGTTTCATCAAGATAATTTTGCTTAATACAAAAACATAATCTATCAAGAGCATTCAAATACATTTGAATCGCTTCATTGAATCTAAGCGCAGCAGCATCATATTTTTCATCTTGGGGAAGATTAGCAAACTCACCAATAGCAATACCTGCAGAACTTAACTCCTGTCTTCTTGCGGCGATTTGACTCTCTAGTGCAAGGAGTGAATTTAATCTATTGATTTTATTGGATTCAACAGCTTCCTTTATTTGCCCCTTCACTCCCTTTAGCATCCATAAAGCTATTATTGCTGAAATTGAGTAAACAATTAAACTCCAGAAATTATAAGACTCTTGTACCATAGTCATGGTTATTAACTCGCTTTTTTAGCTATAATGCTTTTAGCATCCGCTATTATTTTACTTAAAGAATCCCCGCCCTGGCTCTCACTAATATAATGTGGTCGAGAGTTTAGAAGGTTATATAATTCAATCCAAAATTGTTTTTCACTAACTGAATTAACACCAGAGTTGATTAAAACTCTTTCCGCCTCTGCTATGATTGCTTTGTAGCCTCGTGGGTTATCACTCAGTTTTTCAAAAGTTTTTCTTGCATATTCACCAACGGTCATTAAAAAACTCCTTTTAAGGTTTTCTCTCATTTACTAAATTTATGTATCGTTTGTTAGCTCTTACCGCGAAGCGGTTGGGACTTCTGGTTACTCCCGAATTTCACTCCGGTTTCCCGGGGCTTTCCTTCGTATATCATACCATTGAAGCTATTTCATTTTGCCGAAATTTTTCTCAGAACGTGATTGCAGTGTCTTCTAGGGTTCCTAGCATATCGTCGCAGTTAAGTGAACGCTGGGATTTCTTCTCAGTTGGTTTTATGCGCCGTCGCGTGAGGCCATTTCCGTCAGGTATCGCCTGAGAGCAGTTATTGTCGCGTTTGTCCTGAACCAGTTTAATAAATTCGAGTGTGCGCCCGAGGCGCTTGTTGTCCACGATAGCACCTTGGTCAATTTCCTGAAGACGACCATAGGTGGCATCCGGATAATGCCAGACCTCGATATATGTGAACGGGCCACGCCTGCTCTTCGCTCATAGCAGCCCTTGTATACTTAGCTGCCTGTGGCAGGTACGTACCAGGAGTGGAAATTCCACACTTCTGCTTATGTTGCCAAAATCGGTATGCCACTACATGTTGTAAAGTTCTCTACGAAAGGTGGAGCGAAGAGTTGTGTATAGGAATGTGTATATAAAATTAATATTACAATATTTAATTCATAAATATCATTGTGTTATTTATTTATTGCTGTTCCCTTCACCCCGCTCCAAAAGCTTCTTCCTCAAATCTGTTCAATACCCCAAAAAAATTCACTACCCGACTCCGTTTATTCGTCTTCCTGTGACGACGTTTTGCATATCCCAAATTTGGTCTGATAACTAAAAAAATGATGCAAATCAGCTCCCTTCCTTGGGGTATTAAGGTCAGATCGCAATGCGGAAACATTGACTGTTTTATGGTTTGCGAAACCCCCACCCAGCCTCCCCCTTCGCAGGAGGAGGAGCACACCTGCAATCCCTGCAACTCCTTGCAAACCATTAAATTTATCTGGAATCATCACCTCAGTTTCGTTCTTAGCCACTTGGTTTAGTCACGCGCTTTACGCTATAGTCGCGTCGCTGCGGCAAAATCCGCAGCCGGGCGTGAGAACTCGAACTCTACTGGAAACGGCACAATTTCTGTTGTGCGAAAACATCAGCTTAGTTAGATGGAGTTCTCAATGAACCTGTATCAGTTATTCACCTTTTTACCTTTCCCACATTCCCCTGTGATCCTGACATCAGGAGCACAAACTCATGAATAATCAAGACTGGCATCAGGCAGATATTATTGCGGCGTTACGCAAGAAGGGTACGACACTGGCGGCGGTATCACGGGCTGCGGGGTTAAGTTCTTCAACGCTATCGAATGCGCTTTCGCGTCCGTGGCCGAAAGGGGAAATACTGATTGGTCAGGCAATTGGTGTGCATCCTGCGGTGATCTGGCCGAGCCGTTATTACAACCCGAAAACACATCAGTTAATTGAACGCCGTACACGAAATCATTAGGTGCAAATTATTGAGCGGGCAGGGCATCAGTAATGATGATGATCCTGCCCGCTCGTTTAAGCTAACAGCAATTACTTATTCTTCACCTGCAATCCGCGTGGCAGATTATTGTTATCCACCTGCGGTAAACCGGTAGAGGCGGAAGAAGTCAGCAAGCCTGTCTCAACATAGTTTTGCAGCTTCTCGCGGGTATCGGTGATGTCCAGGTTCCGCATGGTCAGCTGACCAATACGGTCATCCGGTGAGAACACAGAATCGCCTTTTTCCATGGTCAGACGCTCTGGTTTGTAAGTCAGGTTCTCAGATACCGTATTCATGATGGTGTAGTCATTACCGCGACGCAGTTCCAGAGTCACTTCACCGGTGATTTCGCTGGCGACCCAACGCTGTGCGGAGTCACGCAGCATCAGAGCCTGCGGATCGAACCAACGGCCCTGATACAGCAGACGACCCAGTACACGGCCATTTGCATGGTATTGCTCGATGGTATCTTCGTTATGGATACCGGTCAGCAGACGCTCATAAGCGATGTGCAGCAGCGCCATCCCCGGGGCTTCGTAGATGCCACGGCTTTTGGCTTCAATGATACGGTTTTCAATCTGGTCGCTCATCCCCAAGCCATGACGACCGCCGATGCGGTTGGCTTCCATCATCAGCTCCACGCTGTCGTCAAAGGTCACGCCATTCAGTGCGACAGGATAACCACGCTCAAAACGGATGGAGACTTCTTCCGCTTTCACGACCACATTCTCGTCCCAGAATTTCACGCCCATAATCGGGTTAACGATTTTGACGCCGGAATCGAGGAATTCCAGATCTTTGGCTTCGTGCGTTGCGCCCAGCATGTTGGAGTCAGTGGAGTAGGCTTTCTCGGTCGACATTTTGTAATCGAAACCGGACTGAATCATAAATTCGGACATCTCATGACGGCCACCGAGTTCATCGATAAAGTCGGTATCCAGCCACGGCTTATAAATCTTCAGTTCAGCATTGGTCAGCAGACCGTAACGGTAGAAACGTTCAATGTCGTTACCTTTATATGTGCTGCCGTCGCCCCAGATATTGACGCCGTCTTCTTTCATTGCGGCAACCAGCATGGTGCCGGTCACGGCACGGCCCAGCGGCGTGGTATTGAAGTAAGTCACGCCCGCCGTAGTGTTATGGAATGCGCCACACTGAATGGCGGCAATCCCTTCTGCAACCAGTTGTTTACGGCAGTCAATCAGGCGGGCTTTCTCTGCACCGTACTCCATCGCTTTACGCGGAATGGCATCGTAATCTTCTTCATCAGGCTGACCCAGATTGGCCGTGTAGGCATAAGGAATCGCCCCTTTTTTCTGCATCCACAGCAGGGCTGCACTGGTGTCCAAACCGCCGGAGAATGCAATCCCCACACGCTGATTGATAGGAAGGTGCTTGAGAATAGTTGTCATCGGTTAAATCCTGTATGAATGGGGGTCTGTCTGCTAAAAGTTTCAATGCCTATATTGATATCGCAAAACCGGCGTCGGGTAAAAGACATTTTGCATATTTATGTAAATTTTACCGCATAACTATCTAATTGTCATGCACTGCAAAACGCCTTACCGCTCATTTTGTTTCTGGAAAAAATTCAGCAGTAACTGCCATAAATGATGCGCTGCGGGCGTGAAACGCCGGTCTGAATTGCGCAATAAATGGCACTGGGCTTCGGTGGCGATAGGGTGATCAATGGGAACCGCCACCAGAATGTCGTGCTCGATGCGTTCACCTGCCGCCTGTGCGCTCATAAAGGAAATCCCCATGCCTGAAATGCTCAGGCTCATGGCCGTCGAGAACAGGTTACAGCGGTAGGCAGGAGTGAACAAAAAACCTTTGCTCTGGAACATCGCGTTCATGTGGCGTTGCAAACCAAACGTCTCACTGAGCGAAATCAGCGGGTGCTTGTTCAGTTCTTCGATCGAGACTGTTTTCAGATGTGCGATCGGGTGCTGCGGATTGACCACTGCGCAGATCGGCCCCCACGGAAAACTGTGTCGCTTCAGTTCCGGGTTACCAATCGGGCCAAACGCCAGTGCCATATCGGCCTCTCCCTGGACAATCGACGCCAGTGTTTCCTGCATATTCCCTGCGACAATTTCCACAAAAACATTGGGATAAGATGTCGCAAAGTTTTTCAGTACGTGCTCGACAAACGTATCAACCAGTCCGGCACCGACGCGAATGGTGACTGCGCCGCCTTTCATATAGCGCAAATCTTTTAAATGCCGCTCCAGTTTTTCGCGACGTATCCGGCTTTCAAAAAAATCATCCGCCAGCAGTTTTCCTGCATCGGTCAGCACCACTGTGCGTCCGCTGCGTTCAAGTAAGGGCAGTTGCAGTGTGCGTTCCAGCAGGGCGATCTGACGGCTGATCACCGAAGCGTTGACGCCCAGAATATCGGCCGCACGGCGGATCCCGCCCTGGATCCCCACCTCGTAGAGATAACTGATCTGCTTCTCGTGAAACATCTGGCTCATCGGTGTTCCCGGTGTCTGTTGACCAAAAGGCAACAATATAGTCATTGAAACGACATTTATATTATGTGATGGGTTGTAGATAATCAAAATTGACGACAAAACAGACATCGGGAAATTTCATGCCAACCGTGTATGACTATCTGCAACAACATGCCTCGCTGATCCTCAGTGATATAAAGCGCCTGGTTCAGGCCGAATCCCCTTCGCTGAATAAAGTGGCGGTTGACCGTTGCGGAGACGTACTGCAAAGCATCATGGCGGAGCGGCTGGATGTGCAGGCACAGGTTTGCCCGCAGGAAAAACTCGGCAATCATCTGCTGTTCAGTGTCGGTAACGGGCCGCAGGTGACCAGTATTCTTGGCCATTTCGATACTGTGTGGGAATGCGGTGAGCTGGAGATGGTGGAAAAAGACGGCCGTTTATATGGGCCCGGTGTGCTGGATATGAAAGGCGGGCTGGTGCAGGCAATCTGGGCGGTGCGGGCGCTGGTACAAACCGGCGTGCTGTCGCCGCATCGCATTCAGTTTATTTGTCCTTCGGATGAAGAACTCGGCAGCCCGTCATCGCGTAAATGGATTGAACAATGTGCTGCTGATTCCGCACGGGTTCTGGTGGCCGAACCGGCCGTGGCGCGTACCCATGAGGCCAAAATTGCCCGTAAAGGATCCGGCAGGTTTGAAGTGAAAATCACCGGTCGTTCGGCCCATGCGGGCAACAATCCGGAAGATGGCATCAGCGCGATTGAGGAAATGGCGCATCAGATTTTAGCCCTTCACAGCCTGAATGCCCCGCAGGCTGGCACGACGGTCAACGTCGGACTGGCAAGCGGTGGCGGCAAAATTAATGTGGTCGCCGATCATGCCGTACTGGGTGTGGATTTACGTGTGAGCAATATGGCAGAGGCCGCGCGCGTGGAAGCGGCCATCAAAGATTGCCAGCCGCATCTTGCAGGTGCGCAGGTGGTGGTCACCGGCGGGATGTCCCGCCCGCCAATGGAACAGACACCGCAGAATTTAGCGCTTTTTTTGCAGGCGCAGCATGCCGCTGAACGGCTGGGAATTGCGCTGAAAGGCAAAGCGGTCGGCGGCGGCAGCGACGGTAATTTTACCTCGGCGCTGGGTATCCCCACGCTCGACGGACTGGGTGCGACAGGCTCCGGCATTCATGCCCGGGACGAGCATATTATTATTGATGATATTCCGCTGCGGACAGCGTTGCTTGCTGAAATAATTCTGGGCAGCGGGGAAGTAGCCATATGACATGTTGATAAACAGTGCATGAAATAAAATACCCGGGCCCTTTATTGGTGCGTCATAAACCAAAATGGTGCAATGAATTCCCGGTTATTTCATCGCGATTGAATGATTTTATTAAAAAGCCTTTATTACGATGAGGGCTATTTTTCGTTTTTATTTTTTATCTGTTTTTTAACTATTTTTACTGTTTATTAAAAAGTGAAAGTTGGCACGTTTCCTGCTCTCTTGTCTGTGGTTAAAAATAAAAATGAGCAGAAATCAGGTGCTGAATGAATAACCTGTTTTCTCACATGACATTCATTGAAAACTGACAGGAATTGTATTCCTGATTTTTTATTGCAGACAGATACCAGAGAAGGAACGTTAGTATGAGTGACACACGAATATCAGAACAGAGAGCCACCCCTGAGGTGGACGAGTGGAAAGTCGGTAAGGGGGCATACGTGTCGCTTATTGTCGTTATCCTGCTGTTTTCTGGTGCATTTTTAAAGGTGGATGGCATGGCGTGGCTGGGAGCCTTTGACTTCACCACGCTGGGCGGTTCGTTCGGTACCATGAAAGGTGAAACCAGCACGTTTGTCGGGGCGGGCGGTGTCAGTGCGAAAGCCGGTTTCCTTTTTGCCTTATCTCTGGTGCCGACGGTCATGCTGGCACTGGGATTATTAGAAATATTTACGCACTACGGGGCAATCCGGGCTGCACATAAATTATTAACACCACTGCTTAAGCCGATATTAGGCATTCCCGGCCACACCGGTCTGGCATTAATTACCGATTTGCAAAGCACTGATGCCGGTGCTGCATTAAGTAAAGAGCTTTACGATAATAAACAGGTCACAAAGAAAGATGTAGTGATCATGGGTGCATGGCAATATTCCGGTGCCGGTCTGATCAACAACTATTTCTCCATCGGTTCCGCTATGTTTGCATCATTAACCATGCCGGTGATTATTCCGCTGGTGGTGATGTTCGTGATGAAATTTGTCGGCGCGGTATTTGTCCGCTTTGTGTTGAACACCGTTTATAAAAGAGATTTTGAAAATGAGTAATGCCACCCGAGTTTCCTCAAACCCGTTCGATATTTTCGTGGTCGGTGCCCGTAAAGGCTTCAATATTGCTATCAATAATCTGATGCCTAACGTGGTAATGGCTTACGTCATTTCAGAAATGCTCAATCTGCTCGGCGTAATGACGTTGGTGGGGCACATTTTCGCGCCGCTCATGGGGTTGCTGGGATTGCCAGGTGAAGCCGTTACCGTGCTGCTCACATCATGGCTATCGTCTTCGGCGGGTACGGGTGTAGCTATCAGTTTGCTGACCAAAGGCACGCTGGATATGACGCAGATTACCATCCTGGCACCGGCAATTTTCCTGATGGGTTCTCAGTTGCAATACATGGGACGCCTGCTTGGCGTGGCGGATGTGCCGAAAAAATACTGGCCTCTGCTGATGCTGACCAGCGTACTGAACGCCATTATTTCGATGATCCTGATGCGAATTTTTGCCTGATTTTCGATTGCACTGTTTTGAAAATGAATTTACCGGAGTCTTTACCCGTGTCGAAAGCTATTGAACATTATCAACATTTACATCTCATCCCTGAACTGGGTTTTACCGAATTTAAAACATCGGCTTATATCGCGCAGGCGCTTGAAGATGCGGGGTTTAACGTCACGCGTCATGTGAACGGCACCACAGGAATTATCGCTGAAATCGACAGCGGCAAGCCCGGTCCGGTCATGGCGTTGCGTGCCGATATGGATGCACTCGGCCATATCATTGATGGCGAGCTGGTGGCGCGCCATACCTGCGGCCACGATGGTCACTCCTCTGTCGTGCTCGCAGCGGCGCAGGAAATCATGAAAGAAGGCATGGTTAAAAAAGGCCGCCTGAAAATTTTGTTTCAGCCCGCTGAAGAGCTGGGCACCGGCGCCCTGGCCATGGTGGAAGGGGGCGCCATTGATGATGTGGATATGCTGCTGGGGTTCCATGTGCGGCCACTTGAAGAATGCCCGATGGGGCAGGCGGTGCCCGCAATGTATTACTCTGCCTGTGCGACGGTGGAGGCGATTATCACCGGTGTTCCTTCTCACGCGGCGCGCCCGCACCTGGGCATTAACGCGCTGGATGCCGCCGTGGCGGCGGTTCAGGCAGTGAATACTATTCATCTGGCACCGAGCCTGACATACAGCGTGAAAGCCACCCGTTTCCTGTGCGATGCGGGTGTGACCAATTCTGTGCCAGCGGAAGCCCGCGTGTGCTGGGATTTGCGTTCGCAGCACAATGAACCGATGGATGAACTGAAAGCAAAGGTGATTCGTGCGATTGAGCACAGCGTGGCGGCGCTGGGTGCCACCGCGGAAATTCATGTGATGAAAGAGATGCCTGCGGCAGAAGTCGACAGTGACGTGACCGCGATTATCGCGGAATCTGTTACAGAAGTTTTAGGTGCAGAGGGCCTGACTGAACCGAAATTTACACCGGGCAGTGAAGATTTCTTCCACTATTCACGCCAGCGTCCGGCCATTAAAACCGGGTTCTGGGGACTGGGCGCGAATCTCACGCCCGGGCTGCATCATCCTGATATGCGCTTTGATCTCGACGCTTTGGACATTGGTGTCAGGGTATTTAAAGGCTGCGTGAAAAGAGTGCTGGGATAAGCATTACGGCGCGTCATTGTTTTAAAAATATGCCCGGCTTTTGTCGGGCATTGCCTTACATTCCCTCCAGCGGCAGCACATCCAGCGGTTTCACTTCCCTGAGCACAAACGAGGTTTGCATCTCTTTGATGCCCGGCAGACGACGCACCACTTCCATCGCGAAACTGGAAAAACTGTCGAGATCTTTAGCGACCACCTGCAACAGAAAATCCGCATCGCCGGCAATCGCGTAACAGGCAATCACCGAAGGCAGCGCCCCCACTTCCTGCTCGAAACGTTGCGCATCTTCCTCGCTGTGACTGTCGATTTTCACCCGGATAAACGCCAGCAACCCCAGCCCGATTTTTTTCCTGTCGATGTTCGCCTGATAACCGGTGATTACGCCGCTGTCTTCCAGCTGTTTCATGCGCCGCCAGCAGGGAGAAGCGGCCATGCCCACTTTTTCCGCCAGCTCCTGATTGGTCATTCTGCCCGAACCCTGAAGTTGTTTGAGAATGCGAAGGTCTGCCGGTGAAATTTCAGATATGGACATAATCTGCCTTTTAAATGTGATTTTAAGAAAGAGATAACCAGATTAGGGCATTTTACGGCGGGAAAAGAAAGCACCTTTCAGCGGCCAGGCGCTATCATTTTTGTCATCAATAATGATGAAAAGGGCGCAAAAATGGCAGATAAACTGCGGGTGGCAATTATTCTCAATCCCGAACTTCCGCCGGGATTACTGGCGAACACGGCAGGCGTAATTGGCATCGGATTAGCGGCAAAATTCCCGATGCTGGCGGGCAGTTCGCTGACTGACGCAAAGGGTGTCACGACCGATACTATCTCTAAAACTCCGCTGCCCATTCTGCAGGCCACGCCCGATCACATTAAGGCGCTGATGTTTAAAGCACTGGACGCAGCAGGCGAGCGCAGCGTGGTGCCGTTCCCGGCATTTGCGCGCACGATGCATCAGTTTGAGCAATACGAGATGATGTTCCCGTTGCGGGATTTATACGATGAAGTGATCGACGGTGTCGGGCTGGTGGGGCCGGAAAAGTGGATTAAATCGCTGACGGGAAACCTGAAATTATTGCGCTAATGTGTTGAAGATACAGATATAAAAAAGACCGAATACAGGAATGGTATTCGGTCTGAGTTTTGCGCTAATCCGTATTCAGCTCGTCGCTTTCAGTTGCGGATAGCGTTTGAAAATCGTCAGACACCAGACGAACGCAATGCAGCCGATCAGGCCACCGGCGTAGCCGATGTTGCTCATTTCCAGATGCAGACTTACCTGATTACCGATCAGCGCGCCGGCACCGATACCGATGTTATAAATACCGGAAAGCAGCGCCATTGACACGTCGGTGGCGTCGGTCGCCAGCGCCAGCACGCGCACCTGCATTGCCAGGCCGATAATCATCATCGCCAGTCCCCAGATAATACACAGCACTGAAATCGCGACCGGATTCATCACCGCCACAAACAACAGGAGCATGCTAAGCGTGACCAGCAGGATCGGGCCGCTGAGCATGGCTGCCGGGAAACGGTTGCCAAGCAAACTGAACGCAATGCTGCCGAGAATACCCGCGCCGCCGAAAATCAGCAGCAGGAAAGTGGTGAAGTTTTCACCCATGTTGGCAACGCTCTGGATAAACGGTTCGATATAACTGTATGCAGTATAGTGAGCGGTCACTATCAGCGCAGTCAGGAGATACATACCGACCAGCGCCGGACGGCGGAACAACATCGGCACGCTTTTCAGTGAACCGGTATGTTCACTTGGCAGCGGCGGCAGCAGTTTAATCAGACAAATCAGTGTGATCAGCGCAACGATGCCGATGCTCATAAAGGTGGTTCGCCAGCCAAGATACTGACCGATAAGACGACCCAGCGGCAAGCCGAGCACCATTGCCAGTGCGGTGCCGGTCGCTAACATACTGAGTGCCTGTGTTTTTTTACCGGCCGGTGCCACACGGATCGCCAGTGAGGCGGTGATCGACCAGAAAATGGCGTGGGCGAGGGCGATACCGACGCGCGAGGCCACCAGACTCCAGAAATCCCAGGCGACGACAGATAACGCATGGCTGGCGATAAACAGGCAAAAGATGATGATCAGCAGGCGCTTTCGTTCAACGTTGCGGGTCAGCAGCATCAGCGGCAGCGACATCAGCGCGACCACCCACGCGTAAATGGTCAGCATCAGGCCGACCTGTGCTGTCTGCATATTGAAACTGGCGGCGATGTCGGAGAGTAATCCGACGGGCACAAATTCAGTGGTATTGAAGATGAATGCGGCAATAGCCATCATCACAACGCGAAGCCATGCTGTCCTGCGCGAAACGGTATCTGATTGCATTGAAATTTATGACTTATAAGAAGATGTTGAAATCAGGCATCTGTCTGCCAGATGCCTGTTGAACGCATAGTGTGTTTTATTTGTTCGAAAAATGAAACAGAAAATTGGCCTATCAGATAAATCTTCAGGCGACAATTTTAGTGATGGTAACTGTGATGTTCCTCACGCATTGTCGTGAGGATTGATCAGGGAAGTCAGTACGTGATCCTGCCAGCAACCGGCAATTTTCAGATATGACTTCGCATACCCTTCGCGTTCAAAGCCCAGACGCAGTAGTACGCGCTCACTTTTATGATTGTCCGGAATATAGCTGGCCATAATGCGGTGCAGACCCTGCTCGCGAAACAGGTAATCAATGGCGGTTGCCAGCGACCGATGCATCAGTCCTTTTCCCTGCTGGTTTTCCGCGACCGAATATCCCAGATGGCAGGCCTGAAAGGGGCCGCGGGCGATGCCGGTAAAATTGCAGGCACCGAGCATGTCACCGGTTTCACGGCTGATGATGCCAAACTGGAATGCCGTACCGCAGGCTGCTTCATCAAAAGCATTGCTCAGACGGACCCGCAGGGTTTCAGGCGCGTAAAAGTCCGCTGGCCGTAAAGGCTCCCACGGCGCGAGATGCGCGGCGTTATCGCGAAAATAAGCATGAACGACAGCCGTGTCTTCCGGCCCCAAAATTTTAAGGTAAAAATCAGCGTTCGTGACGGCGAGTTCCATGGTGGTCCCTTAAAGCCTGTAGCGGAGAGGGCGGTAAG
The DNA here is from genome assembly GCF_009498575.1 of Rahnella sp. RcJ3. NCBI lineage: Bacteria > Pseudomonadati > Pseudomonadota > Gammaproteobacteria > Enterobacterales > Yersiniaceae > Rahnella > Rahnella sp. RcJ3. The sequence continues at coordinate 47,600 of NZ_QSNX01000023.1, read as the reverse complement.
TGTAGAGGATTCATCAGGAATTGGAATGCCAGCACCAGTGCCACGGTTCATAAATGAATCCCCAGGGATTGTTCAGCGGGAATGACATCACAAAACCGAATCCGGCGGCGTGGGTTTGCAGCCACTGAAAAGCTTCTGTTTCACCAAAAACGCCGGTCACTTCGTCGCAGCCGGGCGTATTGATATCCACGGCGCAGCCGGTGTGATGCTCGCTGCATCCGGGCGGCGCCAGCGAGGTAAAGAAATCTTCCGGGGCGATGCCTGCCAGTTGTTTGGCGCGGATTAAATCAGCCTGATAATTCAGGCTGCGGTAGGCGGAAACCAGATAAATCCCCACGCCGTCAGTAGCCGCCTTTTGTCTCATGGTATGCCAGGCGGCAGAGGCGGGGGCGGTCAGACGGTATATTTTACCGCTTTCGGCATCCGTTTCCGCCTCCACCAGTAAGTGCTCACTTACTTCTTCAAAATACGGCAGCGTGCGATGTGCGATAACCGCCGGGTCGATATGCAGTTCCCGCAGTATCTGCTCCGTTTGCGATTTCAGTGCCGCCGGGTTCATGCCGGTTCGTCTCCCGCACGGCCGATCACATCATTCATGGCTTCGGTCATCGCCTTACCTGCTGAGCGCATCGACTGCTGATAGCGCGAAGCGGCAACAACAAATGCATTAAGAAGCTGAGTATCCTGCGCATGTTGCTGATATTCAGGGTGCCATTGCACGCCAAGACAGAAATCATAGCCTTCACATTCAATGCCTTCGATCACGCCGTCGGGTGCGTAAGCATTGACGATACAGCCGGGGCCGACGGATTTCACTGCCTGATGGTGTGAGCTGTTCACGACGTAATGGTCACGATCTACGCAGCGGCTGAGCAGTGAACCTTCAACAATTTCTACCGGGTGACGCGCGCGTTTTTTGCCGCCCGCGTTTTCGGTGTCAACAGTCGTGCTGTGCTCCAGGGCATCGGGCAGCGCATCGGGAATATGCTGATGCAGCGTGCCGCCGGTTAATACGGCAAGCAGTTGCTGGCCACCGCAAATCCCGAGCAGCGGCATATTGCGCTGCATGGCACCTTTAACAATGGCTTTTTCAAATTCGGTGCGGGCGGGTTTCAGGCGAACCTGATCACTGGTTTGTTGCTCATTAAACAGTTCAGGCGGTACATCAAACGCCCCGCCGGTCACGACAATGCCGTCGCACAGCGCCAGATATTCATCGGCAAGCGCCGCGTGATGTGGCAACGCCAGCGGAACGGCACCCAGTTCCGCCAGGCTGTTCATATAGTTCTGACGTAAGGCGTACCAGGGATAATCGGCATAACCACCGGCTTCCTCGCTGTCGAGCGTTACCCCAATGACTGGTCTGGATTGAAATTTTGTCTGCATTCGCCTGAGTCCCTGCATGGAAATGAAAAACAATCAGAAATTTCACCATATCAAGCCGTGGTCGGCGCAAACAATATAAATTATCTATAGGTCATATTTTCAGGATTTAGCTCTGGTTTTCTCACCTGTTCGGGTGGGATCTCAGTGCATTTTCCGCACTAACTCCGCGTTTTCCTGACAAAATTCCGGTCTTCGTTGACACTTCCTGATGCTTTTTTGTTGCGGTCTTCAATATTCATTCTCATTTAGTGATTAACATTAGATGCCTCGAAAGGATAAATTAGCGGGTATAATTCATCCTGCTGATAGAAATAGAAATTCTTAATTGCTAACGAAATCTTTACGTTGTCCTAAAAACAGACACCCGCACTTTTCGGGGATAATGGTTTTTTGACTGATATTGAAAATCTCTGGTTGAAGGTCATTTTTCAGCTGTTTTCTCCTCATTAATACTGCGAAACCAAGAAATTTATGCTGCCGACTGCCTCGTCTCGTTCCAAAAAACGCACATTCGTGTGGGTTATTGTCGCCATTATCGTTGCCGCGATCCTGGTCTGGTTTTTTGCTTTCCACCAAAGTGCCTCTGATCCCTCTGCCCATAAAAAACCGGGCCGTGGCGGCATGCGCGCAATGCGCGGCCAGATGATGGCAGGAATGGCAACGCCGGTGCAGGCAGGAAAGGCCGCACAGGCCGATGTGCCGGTGTATCTGCGTGCGCTGGGCACGGTGGTGGCGAACGCGACGGTGACGGTGACCAGCCGTGTCGATGGTCAGCTGATGAAGGTGTATTTCACCGAAGGGCAGAAAGTGGAGCAGGGTCAGTTGCTGGCGCAGATTGATCCGCGCAGTTATCAGGCCACGCTGGAACAGTATCAGGGCGATTTAGCGCAGAATCAGGCGCTGTCGAAAAGTGCTGAACTGACGCTGGCACGTTACCGCAAACTGTATGCACAGGATTCCCTGGCACGTCAGGATCTGGAAAGCCAGATTGCGACCGCCGGTCAGTACGCGGGAGCAGTGAAAGCCGATCTGGCGCAAATCGCCGCCGCTAAGCTGAACCTTGAGTACGCTAAAATCACCGCGCCGGTCAGCGGCCACGTCGGCCTGCGTCTGGTGGATCCGGGCAACATGGTCACCAGCAGTTCGACCACCGGCATCGTCACCATTACCCAGACTCAGCCGATTGCCGTGACCTTCAGCGTGCCGCAAAGCAATTTGCAAACCCTGCTCAAAGCCCTGCGCGGCGGCAATCAGTTGCCAACCACGGCTTTTGACCAGAGCGGCAGCGAAGTGCTCGGACAGGGCAAACTGCAATTTATCAGCAACGAAATTGACACCAGTACCGGCAGTATCAAGCTGAAAGCGTTGTTTGATAATGACGATGAAAAACTCTATCCGAATCAGTTTGTGAATGCCCGCTTACAGGTCGCGACGCTGAAAGATGCCACGGTGATCCCGGCGGCGGCATTGCAGCTGAGCAGCGACGGCGACTTTGTGTATGTGGTGAAAGCCGACAGCACCATTGAGCGTCGCAGCGTGAAGTCCGGCCCGGATTTTGGTGATGACCAGGTGGCGATTTTGTCCGGCGTGAAGCCGGGCGAGCAGGTGGTCACCACCGGTATTGACCGTCTGAACAACGGCACTAAAGTCGAGATTGTCACACCGAATTCTGGTGAGGCTGCAGCAGCAGGTGGCTCTTCCAAAGAGCGTCAGCAGAGCGGCGGTGTGGATAAAGCCACCACCGGCGCGGATAGAACGGCCGTCGCGCCTGATGCACCCCCAACTACAGCCGGTAAAGACAGCGGGTCTAAATGAATCCTTCACGCCTCTTTATACTCCGGCCGGTCGCGACCATTCTGCTGATGGTCGCCGTGCTGTTGTCGGGGATTTTCGCCTACAACATGCTCTCGACCTCGGCGCTGCCGCAGGTCGATTACCCGACCATTCAGGTGACCACGCTGTATCCGGGCGCCAGTCCGGACGTGATGGCGTCGGGTATTACCGCGCCGCTTGAGCGTCAGCTCGGGCAGATGGCGGGGCTGAGTCAGATGTATTCCACCAGCGCCAGCGGCTCCTCCATTATTACGCTGAAATTCTCGCTGGATTTGTCCCTTGATGTGGCTGAGCAGGAAGTGCAGGCGGCGATCAATGCCGCTGACAGCCTGCTGCCCAGCGATTTACCCAATCCGCCGACTTACAAGAAGGTGAACCCGGCGGATGCCGCAGTGCTGACATTAGCCGCGACCTCTGAATCCCTGCCGCTGACCAAAGTGCAGGATCTGGTGAATACCCGCGTGGCGTTGAAACTGTCGCAGATTTCCGGCGTCGGTATGGTCACGCTGGCGGGCGGGCATCAGCCTGCGATCCGCGTGCAGGTGGATCCGCGCAAACTGGCGGCGCATAACCTCAGCATGGAAACCATCAACACGCTGATCGGCAACAGTAACGTCAACGGTTCCAAGGGGGGCTTTGACGGGCCGCACCACTCGATCACCATCGATGCCAATGACCAGCTACGCACCGCCGCTGAATACGGCAACCTGATTGTTAATTATGAAAACGGGGCGGCGCTGCGTTTGCGCGACGTCGCGACGCTCTCCGAAGCAGCGGAAAATCAGTACCTTTCTGCGTGGGCGAACAAACAACCGGCGATCATTATCAGCGTTCAGCGTCAGCCGGGCGCCAACGTGATTCAGGTGGTGGATGCCATCAAAGCACAACTGCCGAAATTGCAGGAAGCGCTGCCGGATTCGGTCAAAATCAGCGTGATTTCTGACCGTACCCAGACTATCCGTGCCTCGATCAGCGACGTTCAGTTTGAGCTGTTGCTGTCGATTGCGCTGGTGGTGATGGTCACCTTCCTGTTCCTGCGTAATGTCGCGGCGACGCTGATCCCAAGCGTGGCCGTACCGCTCTCGCTGGTTGGCACCTTTGGTGTGATGTACCTGTGCGGTTTCAGTCTTAACAACCTCTCGCTGATGGCGCTGACCATCGCCACCGGTTTTGTTATCGATGACGCCATCGTGGTGGTCGAAAACATTTCACGACGCCTCGAAGAGGGCGAAACACCGATGCAGGCGGCGCTGAAAGGTTCGCAGCAGATCGGATTCACCATTATTTCCCTGACCTTCTCGCTGATTGCGGTACTGATCCCGCTGCTGTTTATGGGCGATGTGGTCGGGCGTCTGTTCCGCGAATTCGCCATTACCCTGGCCGTGTCGATTCTGGTATCGATGGTGGTGTCGCTGACCCTGACACCGATGTTGTGCGCCTATTTGCTGCGTCACACGCCGGAAGAAAAACAGAGCAAGTTTTACCGTAAAGGCGGTGAGTTTTTTGACAAAATGATCGCCGGTTACGATCGTATGCTGATCGTGGTACTGAACCATCAGAAGCTCACGCTGCTGGTCGCTGCCGCGACGTTAGTGTTCACCGCGTTGCTGTACGTGATTGTGCCAAAAGGCTTCTTCCCGTCGCAGGATACCGGCATGATCCAGGGGATCACCCAGGCCTCGCAGGATGTCTCCTTCAGCGAGATGGGGCGTCGTCAGCAATTGCTGACCGCCGCTATCCTCAATGATCCGGATGTGGAAAGCGTGTCGTCTACCATCGGCGTGGACGGTAATAACACCAGTCTGAACAGCGGACGTTTGCAGATCAGCCTGAAATCCTTTGATGAACGCAGCGAACGTGCACCGGCGATCATTGAACGCCTGAAGCAGGAGACCGCAGGCGTGCCGGGCATTGAGCTTTATATGCAGGCTTCGCAGGATCTGACGGTGGACGATCAGGTCACGCCAAGCCAGTACCAGTTCACGCTGGATGATGCCGACAGCGAAAATCTGGTGCAATGGACACCGAAGCTGATTGAGAAACTCAGTGCATTGCCGGAGTTCAGCGAAGTGGTCAGCAACCTGCAAAATCAGGGGCAGATCGCCTATGTGGAGCTCGATCGCGACGCTGCCGCACGCTACGGTATTACGGCGTCTGACGTCGATACCGCGCTGTACAACGCGTTCGGCCAGCGGCTGGTTTCCACCATCTTTACCCAGGCGAACCAGTACCGCGTCGTGCTGGAAGTGGCCCCGCAGTTCCAGCAGTCACCGGCTTCTTTTGACGATGTCTATCTGGCGACCAACAACAGCACCTCAACATCCGGCACGGTGGCGACCACCACCAGCACCACGTCTTCTTCGACATCGGACAGCGGCACCTCGACCACCACCACCAATGCCGGGGCGACCAATGGCATGGTCAAACTGACGTCGATTGCCAAAATCCACATGCGCACCGGCGCATTGTTGCAGGCGCGCCTCAATCAGTTCCCTGCGGTCACCGTCTCCTTTAACCTCAAAGACGGTTATTCGCTGGAGCAGGCGCAGCAGGCGATCAAAACCACGGTGGCTGATATCGCCATGCCGGACAGCATCACTTTGCGCTATCAGGGTGCGGCGGCGTCATTTGAAAGTGCCACCGGCAACACGCTGTGGCTGATCCTCGCCGCACTGCTGACCATGTATGTCGTGCTCGGTATTCTGTACGAAAGCTTTATCCATCCGGTGACCATTCTTTCCACGCTGCCGTCGGCGGCGGTCGGTGCGTTGCTGTCGCTGATCTTTGCCGGTACGGAATTCAGTCTGATCGCACTGATCGGGGTGATCCTGTTGATCGGCATCGTGAAAAAGAACGCCATTATGATGATCGACTTTGCACTGGATGCGGAAAACAAACAGGGATTATCGCCGCGTGAGGCGATTCACCAGGCGTGTTTACTGCGTTTTCGTCCGATCATGATGACCACCATGGCCGCGCTGCTAGGGGCGTTGCCGCTGATGCTGGCGAGCGGATCCGGCGCGGAACTGCGTCAGCCGCTGGGGCTGGTGATCGTCGGCGGTCTGATCTTCAGTCAGGTTCTGACGCTGTTCTCCACGCCGGTGATCTACCTGATGTTTGACCGGCTTTCTCACCGCCTTAATCCACGTCACCGGCGTGCAGCGAAGCAGGCGGAATAAATGAACATTTCGCGTTTCTTCATCTTCCGCCCGGTCGCGACATTGCTGCTGACCATGGCGATACTCCTGCTGGGTTTGCTCGGGTATCGCCTGCTGCCGGTGGCACCGCTGCCGCAGGTCGATTTTCCGACCATTCTGGTCAGTGCCAGTCTGCCGGGTGCCAGCCCTGAAACCATGGCGGCGACGGTGGCGACGCCGCTGGAAAGGGCGCTCGGGCAAATCGCCGGTGTGACGGAAATGACCTCGCGCAGTTCGCAGAGTTCGACCAGTGTCATTTTGCAATTCGATCTCGATCGCGACATCAACGGCGCGGCGCGTGACGTGCAGGCGGCGATTAACGCCTCCCGTGCGTTACTGCCCAGCAGCATGCCGTCGCTGCCGACCTACCGCAAAGCCAACCCGTCGGATGCGCCGATCATCATGCTGGCGCTGACCTCGGCCACGCGCAGTAAAGGTGAGTTGTACGATATTGCCTCGAGCCAGTTGCAACAGAAAATCGCACAGGTTAACGGCGTCGGGCAGGTTTCTCTGGTGGGGTCCGCGCTGCCGGGTGTGCGTATTGATTTACGCCCTGAAGCCGTCACCTCTTACGGGATTTCCCTCGACACCATTCGTGCTGCGATTGCCGACAGCACCAGCAACCTGCCGAAAGGTTTGCTGCAAGGGTCGGATCAGTCGTGGATGATTGAAGGCAACGGCCAGCAAAGTACCGCCGCGCAGTACAAAACGCTGATTGTCACCTACATCAACGGTTCGGCCATCCGCCTCAGCGATATCGCCAATGTGTATGATTCCGTCGAAGACAAATACAACGTCGGGTATTACAACAGCACGCCGTCGGTGATGATTGGTGTAACGCGCCAGGCTGGCGCGAACATGCTGGAAACCATTCAGGCGATCAAAGCCGCGCTGCCGCTGATGAAAGAAAGTCTGCCGGGCGATGTGCAACTGAACCTGGCTCTGGATCGTTCGCCTAACGTTTCCGCTTCCCTGCGTGATACGGAAATGACCCTGCTGGAAGCCACGCTGCTGGTGATCGCGGTGGTCTTTGTGTTCCTGCGTAACTGGAATGCTGTGCTGATCCCCGCCGTGGCGCTACCGGTGTCACTGATCGGGACCTGCGCGGTGATGTATCTGCTTGGCTACAGTCTGGATAACCTCTCGATGATGGCGCTGATCATCTCCACCGGTTTCGTGGTTGATGATGCCATTGTGGTGCTGGAGAACATTACGCGGCATATCGAAGAGGGAATGGGACCGGTGCGGGCGGCGCTGAAAGGCGCACAGGAAGTCAGCTTCACCGTGCTGTCGATGACGCTGTCGCTGATCGCCGTTTTCATTCCGATCCTGCTGATGGGCAGTATCGTCGGGCGTCTGTTCCGCGAATTTGCGGTGACGCTCAGTGTCTCGCTGATCATCTCGATGCTGGTGTCACTGAGCCTCACGCCGATGCTGTGCGCACGTTTCCTCAAACGTAAACCGCCGGTGGAAAAACGTCAGCCGCGCATCTACCGCATGATCGAGCATGGCCTTAACAAACTGCTGGCGGCCTATTCTGCCGCGCTCGGCTGGGTTATGCGCCATCAGCTGATCACGCTGGTCGGGTTGTTCCTCACCGTGATCCTCAATTTCTATCTTTATACCGTGGTGGAAAAAGGTTTCTTCCCGGATCAGGACACCGGCATGCTGATGGGCATGTTGCGTGCGGATCAGAACACGTCGTTTCAGTCGATCCAGCCGCAGGTGCTGAAATACAGCAAGATCATTCAGGACGATCCGGCGGTAGAAGCGGTGATGAGTTCGGCGGGCAGCGGCGGCTTTGGTTCACGTAATACCGCCACGTTCTTCGTGCGTCTGAAAGATTTCGACAAACGTACCTCGACCGCCAATCAGGTGGCGAACCGTCTGATGATGGCGACCGGCAAGGAGCCGGGCGCGCAGTTGTTCCTGATGGCGGCGCAGGATCTGCATATCGGCGGGCGCAGCGCCAACGCGCAGTATCAGTACAGTCTGCAATCTGACGATCTTTCGGTGCTGCGGGAATGGGCTCCGAAGGTGCAGAAAGCGCTGGCGAAACTGCCGCAACTGACCGGTGTGGATTCCGATGCACAAACCGGCGGTCAGGAGGTCATGCTCAATATCGACCGGGATCGTGCCATGCAACTGGGCGTCAACGTGAAGATGATTGACACGTTGCTCAACAATTCTTTCAGCCAGCGGCAGGTTGCCACGATCTATAAAACGCTGAACCAGTATCACGTGGTCATGAACCTGACGTCTGACTACACCAGCAATCCGGATGTCCTGCATCAGCTGTATGTCGTGACCGATTCTGGTAATCAGGTGCCGTTGTCGGCGTTTGCCACCTTCAGCGGCGCCAACGCACCGCTGTCGGTATCCCATCAGGGGCAGACAGCGACCACGACTATCGCGTTCAATCTCGCCGACGGCTATGCGCTGGAAGATGCGCAGGCTGCGCTGAAAACCGCCATGGCACAAATCGGCTTGCCGGATACCGTTCATGGCAGTTATGCGGGAACGGCGCAGGCGTTTGAAGCGCTGGCCAGTTCCATGCCGTGGCTGATCCTGGCCGCGCTGGCGGCGGTATATATCGTGCTCGGCGTGTTGTACGAAAGTTATATTCACCCGCTGACCATTCTTTCCACGCTGCCTTCCGCCGGTCTGGGGGCGCTGTTGCTGATGCTGATGACCAATACGCAACTGACGGTGATCGCGCTGATCGGGATCCTGCTGCTGATCGGCATCGTCAAAAAGAATGCGATCATGATGATCGACTTCGCGCTCGACGCCGAACGGCGGCTTGGTCTGACGCCACAACAGGCGATCACTCAGGCCTGTCTGATGCGTTTTCGTCCGATCCTGATGACCACGCTGGCGGCGTTCTTTGGTGCCCTGCCTCTGGCGATGGGCAGCGGGGGGGACGCGGATCTGCGCAGTCCGCTGGGTCTGGCAATTGCCGGCGGGCTGGCACTGAGCCAGATCCTGACGTTATTCACCACGCCGGTGGTTTACCTGTATATGGATCGCACCAGCCGCGCGACGCATCGTCTGTGGCAACGTCTGCGTCCTCACGCGACGCCGCCGGAGGCCAGTTCTCATGACTGATCACACTGAAACTCATTACCCTGAAGCGAATCTGATGACTCTGCAAAAAACACGTTCAATGGTGTTCCGTCTTGCTCCGCTGGCGTTGGCCTTACTGGTCAGCGCCTGTGCCGTCGGTCCTGATTACAAACGGCCGGATGTGACTATGCCAACGGCATTTAAAGAAGCCAAAGGCTGGACGGCCGCGATCCCGAAAGATAATCAGGCCAAAGGCGACTGGTGGGCGGTGTATCAGGATCCTGAGCTGTCGTCCCTGCTGACACAGGTGCAGATTTCCAACCAGAACGTTGCCCAGTACGCCGCGCAGTACCGCGAAGCCCAGGCACTGGTGACGCAGGCGCGTTCTGATTTGTATCCTTCCGTGGATGCCACCGTCGGCAGCACGCGCAGTGGCACCTCAACCTCCACCAGCAACAGCCAGTCCGCACAATTGAGTGCAAGCTGGGAACTGGACTTGTGGGGCAAACTGCGCCGCACGGCAGAAGAACAGGATGCCAGCGCGCAGGCCAGCAAGGCCGATCTGGCCGATGCGACGCTCAGCGCGCAATCCGAACTGGCGCAGGATTATTTCCAGTTGCGGGTGATGGATCAGCAAATCGCGTTGTATAAGCAAAGTATTGACGCCTATCAGCGTTATCTGACCGTGATTGAGAACCAGTATGCCGGTGGCAGTACCTCGCGTGGCACACTGGCGCAGGCACAGACTCAGCTGGAAAGTAGCAAAGCGTCGGCGCTGGATCTGCAATGGCAGCGCGCCCAGCTTGAGCACGCTATCGCCGTACTGATCGGCAAACCGCCAGCGCAGTTCAGCCTCGCCGCCCGCGACGTAAAACTGAACCTGCCTGCGATGCCGGATGCGATTCCGTCGCAACTGCTGCAGCGTCGTCCTGATATCGCCGCCGCTGAGCGCACCATGGCCTCTGCCAATGCGGCAGTCGGTGTCGCCACTGCCGCGTATTATCCCGATCTGACCTTAAGTGCCAGCGGCGGTTTTGCCAGCTCGGCCTTCCATAACCTGTTCTCGCTGCCAAACCGCGTCTGGTCTTTAGGCCCGGAGCTCAGCCAGACGGTACTGGATTTCGGTTCCACCCGTGGCAAAGTGGCACAAGCCGAAGCCGCGTATGACGCCGACGTCGCCAGTTATCGCCAGAGCGTGTTAACCGCGATGCAGGAAGTGGAAGATTATCTGGTTGAACTGCACACGCTGGACAGCGAACTGGTCGCCCGCCAGAACGCCGCCGATTCCGCCAAAGAATCCGCCCGCGTGACCTACAACCAGTATCAGGCGGGGATGATCGACTATCTCGACGTCGCGACCACCGAAAACACCAGCCTGACCCAGCAACAAAGCGTCCTGTCACTGCTCAGCACCCAGATGGTCACCAGCGTCAAGCTGATCGCCGCACTGGGCGGGGGATGGAACGGGGATGTGGGTAAGTAAGAGAGTTTGAATTATCTCTGCACGAAGGACACATAAAACGGTCTTTGGTGTAGAGAACATCATTCATTTTCAGTGCGATTGCTGCCATTCATCGTGGGTCGCCTCAACTACTTCATACATAGCGATTAACTTGCGGGGGAGCAATGATACTAGGTTGCCTGTTTCCGATATGCGATAAGACGTGCAATCACAACGATCAATTCAAGGGAGCCATTTAATATACCTGTACAGTTCCGAAAGCATTTAAAGTAGAGATGTTTTTTATTTGTGGATTATGTCCCTATTGAAAGTAATAAATAAATCACTCCTCGGAATAATAACTGCAAGATTATTTTTTGTTTTTAATGAGGTTATTAATAATGATAATAATTAATGATGGTCTGTGAATTTAGATTAACGTGGGGAATTATTGTTTTAATTAATTCGTTTGAGTTAATGCAAGTCTATTTATTCAAGGCGGATTAAAAATGTGAATATTGGTAGCCGGAGAATAAATTACCGCTCGTTAGTAATAAACTTCTGAAAATTTCGGTTTTCCAACTTAACTAATGGTATGCCAAGACATAGAGGCATAACGTAAAGCCTCTCTTTTTAAAATGGATTTATGAAAATGGCAATACCAGCTTACTTATGGCTTAAAGACGATGGCGGTGCACCAATTAAAGGTTCCGTTGATGTGAGGGATCGTGAAGGTAGTATCGAGGTGAATGGCTTCTCTCATAACCTGAGCCTTCCAACTGATGGGATGACAGGGGTAATTACAGGCACCCGTAAACATTCCGCAGTTCTGCTCCAGAAAGATTTTGATTCTTCATCACCTTATCTGTACAAGGCCGTGGCTACCGGACAAACACTAAAGTCAGCAGAGTTTAAGTGGTATAACATCAATGATGCAGGGCAAGAGGTTGAGTATTTCAACATTATGCTTGAGGACGTAAAAATTGTAGGTGTATCGCCAATTATGCATGACACTAAAGATCCGACGAAAGAAAAGCATAACCATCTTGAATGCATTGAACTGCGCTATGAAAAAATCACCTGGAAGCACTGCGATGGTAATTTGATGTTCTCAGACAGTTGGAAAGATAGAGCGTAATTATGAGATACCCTACATTAGCGGCCTCGCCTCATCCGCCCTATGATGTATCCTCATTTTCGCCACCAGGCGTAAACGTCATTAATAATATGATGCTCTCGAGATTTCATCACGGTCCATCAGCACTCACGTACCAGTGGTTTTATCAACAAGTCAGACTACATGGACCTTGGGATTATAAAACGCACGCAGGGAGGCAGTATGAGAACTTTGGAAATTTCCACTACGGTGCGGTGGGTACCGCAGCTGGAATAACTGAGCCTGTATTGTTACGGGCGGCGGGGTGGGCGCAATCTCGTTCGGGAAATGCGAAGGCAGAAGATGGAAAATGGCATGGCCCATCGCCCCATGGTGACGACCCACAAGATCAATTCTGGATAAAGCAGGGTATCGATTATGCAAAAAGAACGGGGTTTTAAAAAACGCTATGTTTTGGTGCCTGTACTTTTTGCGTTTATGTTAATCGCATGGGTCATTCACTTTCTCAAATTTCCGGTAGAGCAGGAGGTGTATAAGACGGTTAAAGTGAATAACCTGGTCACCTTATATATAACCCAGGCCAGCGCCGGAGCTATGACTTCATTCTCGTACCACTATTATTTGTATGATGCGACGAAAAGTGAGGCTGATTTTATGGCTCATATTGATGACCAAAGAGCGTTCATGGTCACCTCTGACAGCAAGGCAACGGCCACAGCCAACAATGATCATCTATATCTTCGCGTTCGGGGCGATATATTCTCATTCGATAATGGAAGCTATAAAGTCATTGTGCATCTGGACGCCGCGCCTTATTAAAATAAACACAGTGGGGCTTTGCCCCACTTCAGTTTTTCTCTAAAAAAACATCTTAATTTTTTAACTAATTTAATATAAATAATTAGCAAATGTGACGGTGGACGAAAATGAGGGAATATTAAAAAGATTGGAATAAAGGCCGCAGCAATGGTGTGAGAAAAATATTATCACCGCATTTGCAGATACTCTCAGTACGGCTCCTCCCCTGCGAAGCGGGAGGTTGGGTGGGGGTATTAAAGACAACTCGGTGTGACATGTTCAACGATTCAAAACAGAAAGAATTACGCAAGGATCTGCGGGGAAATCTTACTTATCCAGAGTTTGTTTTATGGCAGGCGGTCCGGTGTAAAGCGCTGGGTGTTAAATTTCGCCGTCAGCATGGGATTGGGCGCTATATCGTGGATTTTTACGCCGGTGAGGTGAGGCTGGTGGTTGAGCTGGATGGTGAAAGTCATTTCAGTGAGGAAGGAATGGCGGCGGATAAAATCAGAACTGACTTTCTGTGTGATTCAGGAATGAAAGTTATCCGGTTTACGAATCTTCAGGTTATGCAGGAATTACCTGAAGTTCTTGAGCATTTGCGATGCGAAATTGTACGACGGAAGACAATGTTAACCTTCTGATTTTATTTGTAATACCCCCTCCCAGCCTCCCCCTTCGCAGGGGGAGGAGTTAAAAGCTCGGTCGGCTCCCTCCCCTGCGAAGGGGAGGGCTGGGGTGGGGTATTAATGGTTACTCGGTGAAAAAATTCCCACCAAAATAATTTTTATCAGTATTTAGCTCAGTTAACTCATCAATATTACATTTCATCTTATCTATCAATGACCTGATCACTATTCATCTGGTTTTATCCCGTTTTGGGATAATTTTTCTCCCGGTTTACTCTTCCTGTGTAGACGTTTTGTTTACTCATAACTCAGGAAAGGATCCTCCATGAACAAAGCACAGAATCATACCGACTGGCATCAGGCAGACATCATTGCGGCATTGCGTAAACGGGGTACGACATTGGCGGCGGTATCGCGCAGTGCCGGGTTGAGCTCATCCACCTTATCGAATGCGCTGTCACGATCATGGCCGAAAGGGGAGAAGGTGATTGCACAGGCGCTGGAGGTGCATCCGAGCGTGATCTGGCCGAGCCGTTATTTTGATGCGCGGGGAGAGCTGGTAGTGAAAGTCATTCGGAATTCAGCTAAATCCTGAGTGATGATGAGCTTTTTTGGAAGCTTTGCCGCAGCGATGAAAGTACAGAGTTGCTGATAAAACAGTAATCTATATTCTGCACACTGCTCTGTAAGTGAATACATTTTGTTCAGTGGCTACATGAGGGCTACAATGTAGCTACACGACAAAATTGATCCGGAGGTTTTATGACTGACACTGTTGTCAGAGCTCGAGTAACTTCAGCGTCAAAGGCTGCTGCAATGGCAAACGCAAAGGCAATGGGGTTGGATCTTTCGACAATCATTCGAATGGTTGTAAATAGGTTGGCTGTGAATGCTGAGCTACCCGTCGATTTGTTGCAGCCTAATGCAAAAACACTTCAGGCCATTCGTGATATGGAAAATGGAATTGGTGTTGAAAGTGTCGCAACGATTGAGGAGTTGAAGCACGATCTGGGATGGTGATATGTGCTAAGGATTGTTTATCAGACAAGATTTAAAAAGGATGCGAAAAAATACAACAACGACAAACGAGCGCAGGGAGCTATTCTGGAGACATTATCCTTGTTGCAGACGGGTGAACCTTTACCTATTCGATATTGTGAACACCGGCTTTCAGGTGGTTATGCGGGATATATGGAATGCCATGGTGCGCCAGATCTTTTACTCATTTATCAGAGAAATGACGAAGAATTAAAATTGTACCGGGTAGGGAGTCATTCTGAATTATTCTGATATCAGATGAACCCTGCGAAAAACGCCGACTTCCGCCGGCGTTTCCATTCACTCAAAAATCACTCCTTCCAGCCGCCGCCCAGCGCTTTATACAAACTGATGTCCTGATTCAGTTGGGCAAGTTGTGTGGTGATCAGCGTTTGCTGAGCAGAATACAGGGAGCGCTGCGCGACCAGTACGCTCAGGTAGTTATCGACACCGCCTTTGAAGCGCATCTGCGAGAGATCGTAGTTGCGCTGATTGGCGTCGGCGTCCTGCTGGCGGGCCAGCAATTCATCTTTGTAGGTCGCCTGACCGGCTAAGCCGTCGGAGACTTCCTTGAACGCCGTCTGAATCGCTTTCTCATAGTTGGCGATATCAATTTTCTTCGTGTCTTTAGCGATGTCGAGATTGGCCTGATTCACGCCGCCGTCGAAGATCGGGATATTAACCGATGGCATAAATGACCAGGCACCGGTGCCGCCGTCGAACAGTTTACTCAGGCTGCCGCTTTCTGTGCCTGCCGTGCCGGTCAGCGTAATGCTTGGGAAGAACGCTGCACGCGCCGCGCCGATATTGGCATTAGCCGCTTTCAGCGTATGTTCAGCGGAAATAATATCCGGACGACGGGTCAGCAGATCAGAGGGCAAACCGGCCGGTGTCTGCGGGAATTTCCAGTCCTGTTGCAGGGTGGCGTTCGCCAGCAAACTCTGTGGAATGGTGGTGCCGACCAGCAGTGTCAGTGCATTGACGTCCTGACGTACCTGACGTGTGTACTGGGCGATGTCGGCCTGCGCCGCGCGCACCGTGGTTTCGGCCTGCACCAGATCCTGTGAAGTGTCGATGCCGGAATCGTAGCTGCGTTTGGTGAGTTCGTAAGATTTTTTCTGACTGTCGGCGGTACTGATCGCCAGTTTTAGCAGATCGTTATCCGCCGCCAGACTCAGATAGCCGGAAGCGACTTCAGCCACCAGCGAAATTTGCGTGGCGCGCTGTGTGGCTTCTGTCGCCAGATAAGTTTCCAGCCCCTGATCGCGCAGGCTGCGTAAGCGGCCAAACAGGTCAACCTCATAAGACGTTACGCCCAGATTCGCGCTGTATTGCTGATACGTCACCGGTCCGCTGGTTTGTGTTGAATACAATCCGCCCGGCAGATGCTGGTTGGTTTCACCGGCGCTGGCGTCGAGTGTCGGCAGCAGCGCGGCACGGTCAATCTGGAAGGTAGCGCGGGCGGTATCGACGTTTAATGCCGCGACCCGAAGGTCGCGGTTGTTAGCCAGGGACATGCCAATCAGCTGCTTCATCGCCGGTTGATTGAAGAAGGCTTTCCAGCCGATATCCTGCGCAGCACCGGTTTTGGCGCCGTCCCAGTTGCTGGCAACCGGCAGCGCAGGGCGCTGATAATCCGGCTCCATCGTACAGCCGGCCAGCAGGGTGAGTGAAAACGCGCCGATAAGCGACAGCGCGAAATGCGGTTTATTCATGGTGTGTTGCCTCTGGTGCAGGAAGCGCCTTATCGTGTTTTTTCGATTTGCGGGTGAACAGATTCACAACCGTGACGTAGAACATCGGCACGAAGAAGATCGCCAGGAAGGTGGCCGTGAGCATGCCGCCGACCACCGCCGTCCCGATGGAATGCTGGCTGCCCGCGCCCGCGCCGCTGGAAATGGTCAGCGGGAATACGCCGAGGACGAAGGCCATTGAGGTCATGATGATCGGCCGGATACGCAGCTTGGCCGCTTCGATGGCCGCTTGTGCCACCGACATCCCTTCGTTCTCATGCAGCTCCTTGGCGAACTCAACAATCAATATGGCGTTCTTCGCCGCCAGCCCGACGGTCGTCAGCAGGCCAACCTGGAAGAAGACATCATTCGACAACCCGCGCAGCAACACAGCACCGATGGTGCCTAAAATCCCCAGCGGTACCACCAGCATGACGGAGAACGGAATTGACCAGCTCTCGTACAGCGCCGCCAGACACAGGAACACCACGATCATCGACAGACTGTAAAGCGCCGGTGTTTGTGAGCCGGAAAGCTTCTCTTCGTAGCTCAGGCCGTGCCATGCCACTTTGTAACCCGGTGGCAGTTTGGCCGCGATTTCCATCACCGCCTCGTTGGCATCGCCCGAGCTGTAGCCCGGTGCCGGTGAACCCATCAGTTCGACGGAAGACACGCCGTTGAAACGTTCATAACGCGGTGAGCCGTACACCCATTTGCCGCTGCCGAAGGCGCTCCACGGCACCATATCGCCGCTGGAATTACGGAAATACCAGTTGTTCAGATCTTCAGGCGTGACGCGGGAAGCCGCCTTGCCCTGGATGTAAACACGCTTCACGCGGTCGTTGTACATGAACTGGTTCACATACGCTGAACCCCAGGCCGCTGACAAGGTGTTGTTGATGTCGTCGAGGCTCAGACCCAGCGCCTGCGCCCGTTCATCGTCAATTTCCAGCTGATATTGCGGTTCATCTTCCATCCCGTTCGGGCGCACAGCCATCAGGCGTTTGTCCTGTGACGCCATTTGCAGGAACTGGTTACGCGCGGCCATCAGGGCTTCATGCCCCTTGCCGTTGGTGTCTTGCAGGAAGAAGTCGAAGCCGGTGGCATTACCCAGTTCCATAACGGCTGGCGGAACGAAAGCAAATACGCGGGCATCTTTGATGGTGGCGAAATGCGCCATCGCACGACCGGCCAGCGCCTGAACTTTTTGCGCAGCGGCCGGGCGGTCGGCCCAGGTTTTCAACTGCACGAAGGCAATCCCGACGTTCTGGCCTCGTCCGGCGAAGCTGAAGCCATTGGCGGTAAACACCGAAGAAACGATGCCGCTTTCCTGCGTCATCAGATATTCCCGGACGTTATCCAGCACCTGCTGGGTTCGTTCCGCCGAGGCGTTGGCAGGCAACGTCGCCTGAACAAACATCACGGCCTGATCTTCATCCGGCAGGAAGGTGGTCGGCACACGGGTGAACATAAAGCCGGTGGCGATCACGATCAGCAGGTAGATGCCCATAAACAGACGGCGGCGTGAGATGACCGTGCCGACGGCGCGGGTGTAGCGCATCGCGCCTTTGTCGAAGTTACGGTTAAACCAGCCCGCGAAGCCTTTCTGCGATTTTTCCTCGTCGTTGTGTTTGATGATGGTGGCGCACAGCGCCGGGGTGAAAATCAGCGCCATCAGCACCGAAAGCGCCATCGCGGATACGATGGTGATCGAGAACTGACGGTAGATGATCCCGGTTGAGCCACCGAAGAACGCCATCGGCACCAGTACGGCAGACAGCACCAGCGCGATACCAAACAGCGCGCCCTGGATCTGTTTCATCGATTTGATGGTGGCGTCTTTCGGCGAGAGCTTTTCTTCCGTCATCACACGTTCGACGTTTTCCACCACCACGATGGCATCATCCACCAGCAGGCCTATCGCCAGCACCATCCCGAACATGGTCAGGGTGTTAATGGAATACCCCGCTGCCGCCAGAATACCGAAGGTACCGAGCAGCACTACCGGCACCACCAGCGTGGTGACCAGCGTTGCGCGCAGGTTTTGCAGGAACAGCAACATCACGCAGAACACCAGCACGATGGCTTCGATCAGCGTTTTCACCACTTCCTCAATCGATGCGCTGACCACCGGCGCGGTCTGGTACGGGAACTCGACTTTCACGCCAGCCGGCAGAGAATCTTCCAGCCCGGCGATGGTTTCTCTTACTGCTCTGTCGGTGTCCAGTACGTTCGCGCCGCTTGCCAGACGCAGGGCGATAGCGGTAGAGGGCCTGCCGTTAAACGTGGAGGAGATGGAATAACTTTCCGGCCCCAGATCCACGTTGCCGACATCACTGAGACGCACCTGAGAACCGTCGGCGTTCACTTTCAGCAGCACGTTTTTGAACTGATGAATGCTGTCGAAACGGGTTTTACCAATGATCGTGGCGCTGAGTTTGCTGTCTTTGACCGTCGGCAGGCCGCCGAGGGAACCGGACGACACCTGTACGTTTTGCGCTTCAATCGCCGCGCTGACATCACTTGGGACCAGCTGATATTTATACAGTTTTGCCGGGTCGAGCCAGATACGCATGGCGTATTCTGAACCGAGCAGCAGGAAGTCGCCGACGCCTTTGGTACGTACGATCGGGTCTTCCAGTTTGGTCACCAGCAGGTTACTCAGATCCGAGTTACTCATTTTACCGTCGGTCGAAATCAGGCTGACCAGCAGCATGAAGTTGGCCTGATATTTGGCAATACGGATCCCCTGATTGACCACTTCGGTCGGCAGTTGCGATTCGGCCAGCGACACTTTGTTCTGTACCTGAACCTGCGCGATATCCGGGTTAGTACCCTGATCAAAGGTGGCAATGATTGTGGCACTGCCGTCGCTGTTACTTTGCGATTCGATATAGCGCAGGTTATCCAGCCCGTTCAGTTGCTGTTCAATGACCTGAACTACGGTGTTCTGGGCGGTTTCCGCAGACGCACCCGGATAGGTGACGCTGACGGAAATCGCCGGAGGCGCGATATTCGGGTACTGGCTGATCGGCAGTTTCATGATCGACAGCGCACCGGCGAGCATGATGACGATGGCGACAACCCAGGCGAATATGGGGCGGTTAATAAAGAAAGTAGACATTCAGCTCACCTATTGCGCGGAAGGATCGGTCATCGCGAGATTAGCCTGTTCGGCAGGGGCACTGGCTTTACGCTCGGTGGCGTTGACTTTGGCGCCCGGCCTGACGTTCTGTAATCCGTCGGTGATCACTTTGTCGCCGTCATTCAGACCCTGACTGACTAACCAGTTACCGTTCATCATCTGACCGGTGGTGATGGAACGCTGCTCAACGGTGCTGTCGGCTTTCACCACATACACATAAGGCGCACCTTTGACGTCATGCATGATGGCTTCCTGCGGTACCAGAATACCTTTGTCATCAATGCCTTGTTGTAACTGGGCGTGAACAAACATACCCGGCAGCAGTTCGTCGTGCGGGTTCGGGAAAGAGGCCCGCAGGGTAACGGAACCGGTACTTTGCGACACGGTGACTTCGGAGAATTCCAGCTTGCCCGGCAGGGCGTATTTGCTGCCATCTTCCAGCGTTAGGGTGGCCTGCGCGGCGTTGTCACCGGCGGATTGCAACTTACCGGAAGCCAGCGCGCGACGCAGTTTCAGCAAATCTTGTGAGGATTCATTGACGTCAACATAGATAGGATTGAGCTGATCGATAGTGGTCAGATATGCCGTCTGGCCGCTGGTCACCAGCGCACCTTCGGTATACAGCGAGCGGCCAATATGGCCGGAAATCGGCGCGTACACTTTGGTGTATTGCAGATTGACACGGGCGGTCTCGACATCTGCTGCGGCTTCGCGCTCGGCGGCCACGGCATCATCATATTGCTGACGGCTGACCGCCTGCGCTTCAACCAGCGGTTTATAGCGGCGGGCGGTGGCGTCGGCGCTTTTCCAGGTCGCCATCGCGCGATCGAAAGAGGCCTGATAGGTTGACGGATCAATCTGATAAAGCTGCTGACCGGCTTTGACTTCGCTGCCTTCCACGAACAGACGTTTTTGGATCACGCCGCTCACCTGCGGACGGACTTCCGCGCTGCGAACCGCGGTGGTGCGGCCGGGCAGACTGGTGGTGAGGGCGACGGGCTGGCTGTGCAAAGTAACGACATTCACCGCAGGAGCCTGTGCTGCCGGGGAAGCAGAACTGGCAGAACCATCACATGCGGAAAGCAGTACCACTGTACTGACAGAAAGTAACTTCAGGCGCATAGAATTCACTCTTTTTGGGGAATTGAGAATAACCATTCTCAACAAGTCCTTCACTATACGAGAGCGCCTGATTTCCCGGTGTAAGGATATTGTCATCACCCATGTTTCTATATTTCAAAATATGAGGATAATGTTGCTACATAATCCCTTGTTATTGTAAGGCTTTAATCTTTTCGTGCAGTGGAAAATGGCAGGAAAGTCATTACTTAGTAAACTAATTAATAGGCCATAAGAATAATTATCAGAGGGATGTTCTAAAAGTGAATGAATTGTTAGGTGTTAAAAAAGTGTGATGCATATCAAACAAATTTATACATTTTAACCCGCTCCTTACCTGAAAAGACTAAGGGATTAAGCCCGCAGCCGTTACCTTAAGGGCCGAGAACGAGCAGTTCTCACATTTGCTTGTTGCCAGCCGTTTTGAACAGCGGCCAGTTGCAACCCCCATGCCCACAGTCCGATGTGGGCTTTTTTTTGCCTTTGCACCGCCAGCCAGCTTTCCTCTCGCAAAACTGTGATCCCTTTCATACTCCTGACTGCTATGTCTATACAACTATACATTCTGTGACTTAACTCAATTAACGGTTTATTTTTAGCCAGCGAATTGAGGGAAGACAGATGATAAAACTTGGCAGCAAGGTTCACGATCTGGGGAAAGCCCTGATGACGCCTATCTCGGTGATTGCCGCCGCCGGGATTTTCTTAGGCCTGGCCGCCGCATTGCAGAATCCGGCGGTCACTGGTGAAACCTTTACCCAGATGAAAACATTGCAACTGGTCATCGGCTTTATCCGTCAGGTCTCCGGTGCGCTGTTCGCTAATTTGCCGTTGTTTTTTGCGGTCGCCACGGCAATGGGGCTGGCTAATGCAGAGAAGGCCACGGCGGCGTTTTCCGCCGTGATCGGTTTTGTCGGGCTGCACGTCGGGGTTAATTACAGCCTGCTGGCGCAGGGTATTACGCCGGAAACCATTACGGTCGCCAAACTCACGGCAAAAGGCATGACCGAAAGTGACGCGATGATTTACGCCGCCGAGTTCACCAACACGCTGGGGATTTTCACCTACAACATGAGCGTGCTGGGCGGGGTGCTGGTCGGCCTGATCACCATGTGGCTGCACAACCGTTTCTATACCATCGTGCTGCCGACGGCGATCGCGTTTTTTGGCGGGCGGCGTTTTGTACCAATTGTCACCGTGCTGGTGCTGCCGATCGTCGGTGTGCTGATGTCGCTGATCTGGCCGACGATCGCCCAGGGGATCCAGTGGATCGGCGAGCTGATCGGGCGCACGGGCGAGATCGGCACCTTTATTTATGCCACCTCAGAACGTTTGCTGATCCCGACCGGTTTGCATCACATCATTAATGAAACCGTGCGCTTTACCCCCATCGGCGGTGTCACCACGGTGGATAACCAGAGTATTGTCGGCGCGCTGAATATCTTTAATGCTGCGCTGGCCAATCCGGGCACGATCTCCGATGCGGTCACGCAGCAGGCGACGCGCTTCCTGGCGCAGGGGAAAATCCCGGTGATGATGTTCGGGTTACCGGCGGCGGCGCTGGCGATGTATCACTGCGCGCGGCCGGAACATAAAGGCCGCGTGAAAGCGCTGATGCTGGCGGGCGCACTGGCGTCATTTACCACCGGGATCACTGAACCGCTGGAGTTCTGCTTTATTTTCGTTTCGCCGGTGCTGTATTTCCTGCATGCGGTGCTGACGGGGTTGTCGTTCGTGCTGATGCAAATGCTGCATGTGATGATCGGTAACGTGCAGGGCGGGGCGATCGACTTCCTGATCTTCGGTGTGCTCGGCGGCAGCCGCACGCACTGGTGGTATCCGCTGATCCTCGGCATCATCTACGCGCCACTGTATTACTTCACGTTCCGCTGGGTCATTCTGCGGATGCAGGTAAAAACGCCGGGGCGTGAGGATGAAAATGATGCCGAAGAACGCGCAAAACCGGCGCAGGGCACGGGCGAAAAAACCAAAAATATCATCATCGGTCTGGGCGGCGAGGGGAATATTACGGCGGTCGATTGCTGTTTCACCCGCCTGCGCGTGAAGGTCAAAGACATGGCTCAGGTACAGGATGGCACATTAATGAAAACCGGCGCGATGGGGGTGAAACGCATCACCGAAACGGATGTGCATGTGATCTATGGCCCGCAGGTTGAGCAGGTGGCGAATCTGGTGAAGGCGGAGTTGTCGGGCATTGCCTGACGGCGCTTAAGCTTTCACTTTGGCATGGACGCTGAAGCCATAGTTTTTCTGGTTGTAGTAGACATCAGACACTTCAAACAGCGTGCCGTCAGTGAACGACACAATCGCGTGGGAATGCAGCACCGGCTGGTCGCGTGACAGGTTGAGCGCGACGCGTATCTCGTTGGACGGCAGTTCTGCCGAAATCAGTTTGGTGCTGCCCGCAGGCTGGAAACCTTTCGAGCGAATATAAGCATATTTTGACGATGTCATGGCGGCGCGCGTGATATCCGGGAACCGGTCGCACAGCATCCAGCATTGTTCATACACAAACGGCTCATCACCGAGCAGACGCAGGCGGATCATAAAATAAACTTCAGTACCGGCGGGAATATTCAGTTCGCGGGCAATGTCTTCACTGGCAGGCATACGGCGAAATTCCAGCACCTGATTTTCAATGCGCTGATTATTTTCCTGGGCGACTTCGCTGGCGGTGAGATGCCGGTCGAGCGGCAGAATGATTTTTTGCTGCTTTGGCGGCTCAACGACAAAGGTGCCGCGACCGCGAAAACGGGCCACACGCCCCTGACGCACCAGATAATCCACAGCTTTTCGCGCGGTCATGCGCGAGACACCATAGATTTCGCACATGGCGGCTTCGGTCGGAATCGGATCTCCGGGGCGGATTTCACCGGTGCTGATTTTTTCGGTAAGTTGCTGCTCAATTTGCAGATAAAGCGGCGTGAACGAATTTTTGTCTATCTTCATTAACCCTTACCTCCGACCCTTTTAAATTTCACTTAAGAATAATTGTATAGTCAGCTATACAAAGCAGCCAGCCACCCTGTTGGTTTTCTGCTCAAAATGGGTTTCAGCACACACAAAAAATAAAGGTTGCTGACATCAGCAACCTTTCTGCATTTTGAAACCACTTTCCGGTGGCGTCAGGCGTTATTCAGGCAACAGCGCCGTGGAGGTGAATCCGCACGGGCCATTTTCCTGATTTTTGAACCGCCAGCAGTGCTGATGGTATTTCGCGACCGAATTACGGTGCGCCACACTGATAACTGACGTTTCCGGCAATTCGCTCAGCAGCAGAGCGTATACCTGTTGTTCGGTTTCGTCATCCAGTGCGCTGGTGGCTTCGTCGAGGAACAGCGTATCGGGTTTGATCAACAGCGCACGGGCAAAGGAGAGCCGCTGCTGTTCACCCGGCGAGAGGCGCTGGCTCCAGTTGGCGTAATCATCCAGAATTTCTACCGCCGCCAGATGTGACAGACGACATTGCGTCAGCACCTGTTGCAGCTGTTCATCCGTATATTCACGGCTGGCGTCAGGATAACTGAGCGCATCGCGCAATGTGCCAATCGGAATGTAACTGCGCTGTGGCAGGAACAGATAACGCTTACCTTCTGCCAGCGCAATATTGCCTGAGCCGTAAGGCCAGATACCGGCAATCGCACGCAGCAACGTTGATTTACCACAACCGGAAGGCCCGGCAATCAGCACGCGTTCGCCCGGTTGCATGGCAGCAGAAATATTGCAAAACAGCGGATTCCCGTTCGGCAGGTTCAGCGTCAGTTTATCAAGCTGTAAGGCGTGTTCGGTGCTTTTGCCTACGCTGATGCCGCGCGGCTGAGCGTTAACCTGATCGATTGCCGCATTGAAACCGGCAAGACGGTTAACCGTGGCTTTCCAGTTTGCCAGATCGGTAAAGGCATCGATGAACCAGGACAACGCGCCCTGCACCTGACCGAACGCGGAAGCAATCTGCATCAGCGCACCCATCTGGATCGCGCCGGAGAAATAGCGCGGTGACGCCACCAGGATCGGGAAAATATTGGCAAACTGCGCGTAAAAGTTGGATGCCACGTTCAGGCGACGGGTGACGCGCATGATAGACCACCAGTTGGTTTTGATGGATTCAAACTTGCCGGTCAGCTGATCGTGCTCGTTTTTTTCACCGTGATACAGCGCGATCGCGTCGCTGTTTTCACGAATACGGATCAGGCCAAAACGGAAGTTCGCCTCGAACCATTCCTGATTAAACCCGAGTCTTACCAGGGGTTTACCGATATACCAGATAATGAAGGAACCAATGGCGGCATAGAGCAGCGCGAACCACAGCATGTAGCCGGGGATTTCAACGTGATGGCCCGCGAGCATAAAGTTCAGCGGCCCGCTGATCGACCACAAAATAAATACGAAGGAGAACAGCGTCACCACGCTCGACAGCAGACCGAGCACCAGAGAAAGTGTCCCGCTGGTCAGGGCATTCAGGTCATCGGAAATACGCTGATCGGGGTTATCCACCTGATGCTGATACTCCGTGTAATAATAGGCGTGATTGGTCAGCCACTTCTCCATATACTCTTCAGTCATCCAGCGCCGCCAGCTCATTTGCAGACCCTGCGTCAGATACACTCTGTAGATGGCGATAACGATGAACAATAGCGCCAGCCAGGTAAATTTAAATAGCTGGGCTTTGAAAACCGGATAGTTTCTGTTTTGCAGCGCGTCATAAAAGACACGGTTCCATTCGTTAAACTGTACGCTGAGGTACACACCGGCCAGCGAAAGGATGATGATTGTGGTCAACATGCCCCAGGCACGCCACTTTTCTTCTGAGCGCCAGTAAGGCTTAATTAACTGCCAGACGGCGCCCCATTGCGCCGATTTCCCAGGTTTTTTAGTCATAATAGCCATGTGTAATCGATATGTTGTAAAGCCAATCATCCCAGAATGAGTGGCTCAGTGCGATAGGGCAATGAGCCACTTGTAAGGATGTTTTTCCAGCACGAAGCTCTGTAGACCACAAAAGTAGAAGGATGTTTGATGAAAGTCGCAGTGAATTTACTGCTGGTGGCAGGATGTTTTGCCAGTGTTCAGGCGTTTGCCCAGATTGATGAACCGGATATCGACGCCGATTGTGTTAAAGCCGGGATTTATGCCGCTGCCGGAAAAGTGGCTTATCAGCAGGGTGATATGGGCAAAGCCCGGGAAATTTTTCGTAATCAGGTCGCCTGGAGCGAGTTTTGCCATAAGCCGCAGGACCAGATTGCCACGGCCTACAACAACATTGCGTTGACCTACATAAAGCAGGGCGATTATCTGAAAGCCAAGGCCTGGCTGATGCTGGCACCTGCTGACAAAAAATCACAATACAACCTGAGTCAGATGCAGCCAAAACTGGATGCCTTGCCGCCAGCCGAAAGTCCGGCAGGGATTTACTGGCAATATGCCGGGTTTGGTAGCTGGAATATCGTCGAAGTGAAAGCCGAAGAAGCGCAGTTTAAAATCGATTTCAGCGGTTTATACATGGGGCAGATGTCACTGTATTACGGCCCGAATACCGGCGATTTTTCGGTGGTGACGGCAATCAAGGATAATCACGCGGTTTACCACGAAGCCGATGATGCCTCCGCCGGTGGCGGCGAGTGTAGCGTGGACATGAATTTCGCACCCCGGAGCGTTAAACTTCACACCACCAATGACTGCGGTTTCGGTCACAACGTGCAGGCCGAAGGCGAATTTGTGCGGGTGATGCAGTAGCCTGCCAGGCGTCTGTATTATTGCCAGACGCTGATTGTAATCTCCTGACCGTTTGCTGAGAAAAACCAGTACCGGCTGAGGGGGCCTTCAGGAATAAAAGATGAGCGCGGAACATTGCACCCATCTTTTTATCTGACATTCTGACGACTTAAATCCCTGTCTCTGCGCTTATGTCAACCGGCTGTTCAGTCGGCGTGTGATAATACGCGGCGGCGGCTTTTTGGCGATAGGTTTGCTGCGGGTTCATTTCCGGCTTGCATACTCGCCAGTTTTATATGTTTTCCTTTGTCGGACCATATTCCTTCCGAACGTTTACCTATAACGGTTATGCGATCGAGCGGGATGATGGGTGAATTTTCCCCCTGAGACAATTGCGCCGCCGTTAACAATTGCTCGGGTTCTCCAATAACATGAGCTTCATTGACACCTGTGGTCAGTGAACGCCAGGATTCCGGATTACTGACATCAGAGATTTTGTCCCTTAACGTTTTCTCATCCATCGTTTCCCATCCTTCATTGAGAATCTTGTCCATTAAACTCTTCTGTTGTTTTAAATGCTGGACCAGATTCTTTCTGGCCGTCAACGTCGCAAAGTTTTTTTCGTAACTGGCAACCCGCAGGTTCACGGCGTCAATCTGATAAAAGTATTTCTCTCCGGGCATTTGATTCGCAAAGTCTTTCATTCCCAGCGCCGTTTCTGCTGTATAGATAATAGGTTCAGCCGCTTCACCGTTATGATATTGGCCCAATGTGCCAGCATCATGAATACTGACGGCATTTGAGAACCCTCCCGCTTTTACTATCTCTTCCGGACTGCGGCCATCGGCCCTGAAAAGCTCTTTAACATCGGTATCAACGATAATTTTGTAATCATCATTGCCCGCGACAGGCTTTTTACCGTCACTGTCATAAAACGTTACCGGATTATTTCTATTCATCCTGAATAGATTCAGGCCATCCACCGTTCCTGCGGGGTCAGCGCTCAGCCAGCGGCCCGCCCACGGCTGATAATAACGATATCCGTAATAATACAGACCCGTTGCATCCCGTTCTTTCCCGGAGTAGCGGACAGTTTTATATTCAGCTTCTATCTGACTGCGGGCAGCCCACAATGCTGTGCCGCCATAGGGATAATATTCTTCCAGACTGATGATCTCGCCTTGCCCGTCCAGCTCGAGTCCGCTGCTGCCGGTCAGATTGTCAATGCTGTAACGCACCTGATCGTTGGTCATGCCAGCGGGCAATCCGCTTTCCCAGTGGAGTATCCGTACCTGAGCGCGTCCCGCTTCGCCCACGATGATGGTGTGGCGGCTTTCTGTCCCGGTACTGCCGGTGAGAGAGAGCCTCTGCTCCAGACCGGGCAAGTAGGTTACGTGCTGCGTCTGCTGCGTATCACCTGTTTTGCGTTTACTGACTTTCAGAATGCGCTGACTCATGCTGTCATAGCGGTAATTCTCGCCGTCATTGTCACCCGCGTCCCGCAAGACTGTCGTCACCGTCAGGAGTTCGCCCTGCGGCGTCCAGGTCAGATCCTGACCCGGTTGTAGTTGCATCTGATATCCGGCTGCCGTGAACCATGCTTCAACTTCTTCGGGGTTGTTGGTCAGCGTGCTCAATACTCCGCGGTTGCTGCGGTTGCTGACCGTGATTGAGGTGGTGTAATAAGTGTTGGTGGCCGGAGCACTGTGTCGGATTTCTGTCAGGTTGCCAGCGGTATCGTAGGTGTAGGTGCGGGTATAAAGGGTATACGCTGAGTTATCGGCAGGAAGGGCAAGGGGGCTGGATGAAAAATGACTGCTTTGCTGACCGGCATTAGCCATCTCGCGTCCGGTGGCTTTCACCAGCTGATAAAGGCTGTCATAAGTATAGGCATTTTCAGGTTTTACTCTCTGATTGCGCCAGAAACGGGTTTCTTCAGCATCATTGCTGACGGTGGTTACGTTGCCCACCGGATCATACGCATAACGCAGGTCTTGCAGTACTTTTGCTCCGGCGGCATGTCCTGCCGGGCGCTCGGTTTTCATTCCTGTCAGGCGTTGTGTTGTCGCTTCGTAGAAGTAAGTGGTCACAACGCCATTACCGTGCTCCTCGCGTAATTTTTGCCCGGCGGCAGAATAGGTCAGAGATTTGACGATAACCTGCTCTTCAGCGTTTTTCAGGGTCAGCCAGCTTTCTTTCAGCATACCCGCAATATCATACGCCACCCGCTGCCGGTTACCTGCGGCATCAAGGGTGGTTAATACCGATGTGGTGGCATCCACCGTGCTCAGGGTGGTATGGCGCACTTCATCCAGCCGTACATTCCAGGCAGTGATAGTGTCTCCCTGCCAGTCAGCCACTGTGGCGGGGTTATCTGCATCCTTCAGCAACCGGCGGCTTACTGACAGCGCGACATTGCTTACGGACATACTGTTGGTCTGTAACAAACCCGCCTGATCGTAATGGTGGGTGCACTCGCCAGCCAGATTCACGTCCTTTTCTGCCTGTGAGTTTTTAGCATACACAAACCGTTCGCTCACTCTGGATATGCCGTCAGCAGTTATTTCCGTCACACTCAGAGGACGGCCTGGCAGTGTATTCCCCTCATACTGCCGGGTGCGGAAGACTGCCTGACTGATGTCCTCCCGACCCTTGTCATCAATTCTGATGCTGGATCCAGCCATACGGATCCGGCCCGCTATGTCATTGAGTGTCACCGAGATGCCCGCATCGGCGCTCTGTGCGCGCAGGACATGACCGGAGAGGTCATTTCGATAGATAAAATTTGCCTGCCCGAATCCGTACAGACGCGGGTCACTGCTTTGTGTCAGGAAGCCCCCGGTATTGTACTGATGGCGCATGATACGTTCGTCCGTCTCTTCTGGTGTGTCGGGATGGCGGTGATAGGTGATGTTACGGGCGTAGAGACCACGGTTATCAAGCACCGTGATGGCAGGGGTTTGGCCAAATAATGAGACATTCATAATAAGCTCCGTTATCTTCAGCGATGTGTAAGGTACACATCAGAGATAATTTTAGCTTATGCGCGCAGAACCTTATGAACTTAGCTTACGGGGGGTTAACCCACGAGCATTTCGGGGCTGTGAGCTCAGCACCCTCAATGCTCGTTTGCCATCGGTACCTCTGAATTCGTCATTAAAAAGGAGAAACAATATTTATTGCGGCCACTTCATTTCGCCCTTCAATACTTTCGCACTCAGTTGTAATGAAGAATCGTCTTTCAGTTGCGGATAATGTTTTTTCATCGCGGCGATAAGCGCGGCAGAATCTTTCGCTTTCGGTAATTCTTTTTCCAGCGTCAGCAGATACTGGCGGGTGAATTCCACCGATTCCAGCGTTTTTGGCGCGCCCGGCAGGAAATGTCCCGGTACAACGACTTGCGGATTAAGACCGGTAATTTCATTGAGCGCTTCTACCCACTGTTTACGGGATTTCGGCGTCTGCGTATCTGCTGTCCAGACATGCATGTTATTGCCATTCACCAGCACGCCGCCCACTACCGCTTTCAGCGACGGGATCCAGACAAACGTCCGTTCTTTATCTACGCCCTGAACCTCAAACTTATGGCCTTCGAGTTCAAAGGTCGTGCCTTTCAGCGGTTCAGGAACCACAACAGATTTTGGCGCATTGTCTTTCAACTGCGGTCCCCAGAAAGCGACTTTGCCGTCTTTGCTGGCGTTGATCTGGTCGATGGTGGCCTGCGTTGCCACGATTTTGGCGTCCGGGAACGCGGCATGGATGACATCCAGCCCGAAGTAGTAATCCGGGTCGGACTGGCTGATGTACACCGTCGTCAGTTTCTTGCCGGTCGCCTTGATCATTTCCACCAGTTTTTCTGCGTCATTGCGCTGGAACTGCGCGTCGATCAGAACCGCTTCTTTATCGCCGGTAATGATTTCAGAAGAAACCGGGAAAACGCTTTTTTCACCGGGGTTATACACGTCCATTTTCAGTGCACTGGCGGCGTGAGCGGACAGGCTGCTGCCCAGCAGGGCGGCGATCAGAGTCAGATGTTTCAGTTGCATGGGTTTTCCTCAGAGACGTAAATAATCACATTCAGTAAGACTCTACTGTACGTTGCATAATCCGCGGGAAAAACCGGATAATGCGCAACTGTTTGTTGCATAAACCGGACGAATCATGGACAGAATTACCGCTGCACAAGTGTTTGTTGCCATTGTTGAACGGGGAAGCATGGTCAGTGCTGCCGAATCGCTGAATATGTCGCGGGCGATGGTGACACGTTATCTGTCGGAGATGGAAAAGTGGTCGGGCGCGCGCCTGCTGCACCGCTCCACCCGCAAACTCAGCCTGACGGATGCGGGCGAAAACACGCTGGCGCGTTGCCGGAAAATGCTGTCGGTGGCGGCGGAAATGAGCAGCGTGGCGGATACGGGCGATGAAGCGTTGCGCGGTTTGCTGCGTCTGAGTTGCTCACAATCTTTCGGGCAGGGTGCGGTGGTGATTGCGGTCAGTGAATTTTTGCGCCGACATCCGCAGGTCAGTATCGATCTTCAGCTGGAAAGCCGGGCGATCAATCTGGTGGAAGACCGGATCGATCTGGCGCTGCGCATCACTAACGATCTGGATCCGAACCTGATCGCCCGGCCACTGGCGCTGTGTCCGTCGGTCGTCTGCGCGTCTCCGGCTTATCTGGCCGCGCAGGGTACGCCGCAGCATCCGCAGGATCTGGCAGTCCACAACTGCCTGACGTACACCTGGTTCGGCAAAAGCCTGTGGCAGTTTGCACGGCAGGGTGAACAGGTCGCGATTCCGGTGAGCGGAAATCTGAGCGCCAATGAATCGCTGGTGCTGCTGACCGGGGCAGTGGAAGGCGCGGGAATCGTCATGCAGCCTTATTATTCGGCGGCACCGCTGATTGCCAGCGGCCAGCTCGTCGCCTTACTCAGCGGGTGGCAGCCACAGGAAATGGGGATTTATGCGATTTACATGTCCCGGCGGCAAATGCCGGCGGCGTTGCGAGCGCTGCTCGATTTTCTGGTGGAATGGTTCAAAGGCCATCCGCGCTGGCTGTCGCTGACAGAAGAAAAACGCTGAGTCACCGGCAGGGAATAAGCCAGTGGAATCGGTCCCTTTTTCGTCTTCCGCGCATTCCCTGCAATGTATTGTTATGTAAAGATTAATCCTGATATCGGGTGTTTTTCAGGCAGCAAGGGCACAGACTGCGTCTGGTCAAAAGTGTGATCAACGTGGTATTTAAACCCATCCGGCGCAATGCCGGTGCCTTTACTCATCACTAAAAATATCCGGAGTTTTTATGCCTGTCGCACTCCTGGCACTGGCGCTCAGCGCGTTTGCCATCGGTACCACTGAATTCGTCATCATGGGGCTGCTCCCCAACGTGGCGGGGGATCTGAATGTCAGTATTCCTTCTGCAGGCTGGTTAATCAGCGGATACGCGCTGGGTGTGGCAATCGGGGCACCGATCATGGCCGTGCTGACGGCAAAACTGCCGCGCAAGAACACCCTGCTGCTGCTGATGAGCATCTTTATTATTGGCAACGTGATGTGCGCGCTGTCGTACAGCTACGATTTCCTGATGCTGGCGCGCGTGATCACCGCGCTGTGTCATGGTGCCTTCTTCGGGATTGGCGCGGTGGTAGCGGCAAGTCTGGTGGCGCCTAACCGTCGTGCTTCAGCGGTTGCGCTGATGTTCACCGGCCTGACACTGGCTAACGTGCTGGGCGTTCCGCTCGGTACTGCGCTCGGACAGGCTTTCGGCTGGCGTTCAACCTTCTGGGTGGTGGCGGTGATTGGCGTGGCCTCACTGTTCGCACTCTATAAAAAGCTGCCGGATAAGAAAGAAGAAGAGCCGACTGATCTGCGTAAGGAAATCCGTGCGCTGGGTAGCCTGGGATTATGGCTGTCGCTGTCGATCACTATTTTCTTTGCTGCCGCGATGTTCGCGCTGTTCACGTATATCGCGCCTATCCTGACGCAAATTACCGGCGTGTCTGAGCACGGTGTCAGCTGGACGCTGCTGCTGATCGGCCTCGGTCTGACCATCGGTAACGTGCTGGGCGGGCGTCTGGCGGACTGGCGTCTGGGTATCTCGCTGACCCTGACTTTCCTGATGATCGCCATATTCTCCGTGCTGTTCAGCTACACCAGCGTTCATCTGGTGGCGGCGGAAATCACGCTGTTTATCTGGGCGATGGTGAACTTTGCCGCGGTGCCTGCCTTGCAGGTTAACGTGGTGACCTACGGCAAAAACGCGCCAAACCTGGTGTCGACCCTGAACATTGCGGCGTTTAACGTGGGCAATGCGCTGGGTGCCTGGGTGGGCGGCGCGGTGATTGAACGCGGAATGGGACTGAGCACTGTGCCGCTGGCGGCGGGCGCACTCGGCGCTATCGGCTTCGTACTGTGTGTGATCACTTTCCGCCGTGCGGCGAAGAAAGCGGAAAAAGCGGCCGCGTAATTCAGCCGCTAAAAAAATTAAAGGCCATGCAGGATTTCTCCGGCGTGGCCTTATTTTTTTCTGTTCAGCGCATCAGCGCGGCCTCGAGATGCCCGGCAAAGCGTTGCGCCTGCTGATGGCAGTGTTCGATAAATGTGGTGACCAGCGCCGAAGCGGGGCGGTGCAATGGCCGGATCAGGCTGACGGTAAAGGGTACGGCGACGCTGAATTCCCGCAGGACGAGTCCGTTGTCACAATAATCCAATGCGGTCAGCGGGTTGACGATCGACACGCCCGCGCCTTCGCGCACCATACTGCACACTGACGCGGCGCTGTGGGTTTCCATCACCAGCCGCCGCGTAACCTGTTGTTCCATAAATAACGTATCCAGCAGTTGCCGGTAACTGTCGGTCGCTGACAGGCTGATATAATTCAGCCCGCTGAAATCTTGTGGTGTGAGTCGCGATTTCTCAGCCAAAGGATGTCCGGCAGGCAGCACGCACACTTCGTTCAGTGTCAGCAGCGTCTGGCGCTCGGTTCCGGCTGGGGTCTGGGTGTTTTCCGTCAACCCCAAATCATGGCGCTGCGCCGACAGCCATTCTTCCAGCAGCGGCGATTCCTGCGGCACAATATTGAAACTGACGTCAGGGTAGCGGTCGAGAAACGGTTTACACACCGCAGGCAGCAGCGACTGACTGAACACCGGCAGGCAGGCGATCGACAGTTGCGCCTGCTCGAACTGGCGGATGCCTTCCGCTGCGCTGATAATTCTGTCCAGCCCGTAGTACGAGCGCTGCACTTCCTCAAACAGCCGTAACCCCTGCACCGTCGGATACAACCGTCCGCGCAGGCGTTCGAATAACTGCAGATTCAGCAACTTTTCGCAGCGCGCCAGTTCACGGCTGACTGTCGGCTGCGAGGTATTGAGCAACGCAGCGGCTTCCGTCAGATTGCCGGTGGTCATGACCGCATGAAAAATTTCGATATGGCGCAGGGAAATAGCTGGCATGGTTTCATCCGCTAAGCGATGACAATAGCCCATATCATAAATGAATAGACTTGCCTGAAATAGATATTTCATCGCCGGTCTGCCACGCGGCATACTGAGGGAAATATGACGGACTTCAACTGACGGAAAATCTTATGCCACGCGCTCTGAACGATATGTCTACCGCGCTTAATGCCGCGAATTTACTGGCTCTGCCGCAACAATTTGGCTGCCCTGTGTGGGCGTATGACGCTGAGATTATCAAACAGCGCATCGCGCAGTTGCGCCAGTTTGACGTGATCCGTTTTGCGCAGAAAGCCTGTTCTAATATTCATATCCTGCGTCTGATGCGCGAGCAGGGCGTGAAGGTCGATTCCGTTTCTCTGGGTGAAATTGAGCGTGCGCTGGTGGCCGGTTTTATTCCGGGCGGCACAGACAGTGAGATTGTGTTTACTGCTGACGTACTGGATCAACCGACGCTGGAGCGCGTGACAGCGCTGGATATTCCGGTGAACGCCGGTTCCATCGACATGCTCAGTCAGATTGGTCAGCATAAAGCCGGGCATCCGGTGTGGCTGCGCGTGAACCCGGGCTTCGGTCACGGGCACAGCCAGAAAACCAATACCGGCGGCGAAAACAGTAAACACGGGATCTGGTATGCCGATTTACCGCAGGCGCTGACAGAGATTGCCCGTTACGACCTGAAACTGGTGGGCATTCATATGCATATCGGTTCCGGCGTGGATTATGGTCACCTTGAGCAGGTTTGCGATGCGATGGTGCGCCAGGTGATTGAAACAGGACACGATATTGAAGCGATCTCCGCCG
The DNA here is from genome assembly GCF_009498575.1 of Rahnella sp. RcJ3. Taxonomy (NCBI): domain Bacteria; kingdom Pseudomonadati; phylum Pseudomonadota; class Gammaproteobacteria; order Enterobacterales; family Yersiniaceae; genus Rahnella; species Rahnella sp. RcJ3. The sequence continues at coordinate 13,107 of NZ_QSNX01000023.1, read as the reverse complement.
GTGGCGGCCTGTCGATCCCCTATCATTTTGAAGAAGAATCCATTGATACCGGCCACTATTTTGGTCTGTGGAATCGTGCGCGCGAGCAGATTGCCGCGCATCTCGGGCATGAGATTAAACTGGAGATCGAACCGGGGCGTTTCCTGGTGGCGGAATCCGGCGTGCTGGTGGCGCAAATCCGTGCGGTGAAAAACATGGGCAGCCGTCATTTCGTGCTGTGCGACGCAGGCTTTAATGACCTGATGCGCCCGGCGATGTACGGCAGCTATCATCATATTTCACTGTTACCGGCCGATGGCCGCGATGTGAGCGGACAACCGCTGACGGATTCCGTGATCGCCGGTCCGCTGTGTGAATCCGGCGACGTGTTTACCCAGCAGGCAGGCGGCGGAGTGGAAACCTTCCCGCTGCCGCCGGTACACATCGGCGATTATCTGGTGTTCCACGATACAGGTGCCTATGGCGCATCCATGTCATCGAACTACAACACCCGACCTCTGCTGCCGGAAGTATTGTTTGAGAATGGCGTGCCAAGACTGATTCGTCGCAGGCAGACGGTGGAAGAGTTAATTGCTCTGGAGCTCTAGTCTCTGCGTCTGAGCCGGTGAGGTGGCTTGCTTTGCTCCTCCCCCTGCGAAGGGGGAGGCGGGGAGGGGGTTTTAAATACAAAGCAATGAGTTAAAGCACACTTTGAATTTTGTTTTTGACCTTAATACCCCACCCCAACCCTCCCCTTCGCAGGGGAGAAAGTTTACTTATCAAACATCTCTTTTCTCAGTAACACGATTTCTTCTGCCAGATCACGGCACAGCATGGCGGTCATCAGATGATCCTGCGAGTGCACCATGATCAGATTCACCGGAATTTTCCCCACGCCTTCATCCAGGCCAATCAGTTGCGTCTGTACTTTGTGCGCAACACGCGCCGCGTCGTCCGAGGCTTTCAGCATCGCATCAGCCTGTTCCCATTCTTTTTTACGTGCATGCTGAATCGCCATCATGGCGTTAGATCGTGCTTCTCCGGCGTTGATCAATAACTCCATCACCGTTTGTTCCAGATCGAATTCCATCGAAAACTCCAAATTGGTATACCAGAAAGGGGTGAAGTCATCATATTGGAATTCCAATATTCACATGTGAGAACGCTGTCACAGAAATTAATTCGTATTCCGCTATTTTTTGGCATGCCACATTACGAAATTATTCCCGAAATATGGCCGACAGGATGATTTACAGAACCGGAATCTGACCCTGCTTCGTACGACACCTTTATTCCTCATTCAATATAAAAGGTGAAGACGAAATCAACACCTGTGAAGTATAGAAAAAAGAAAATGAGGTGCTGTCATGTCACTGAAAGACCGCTTTATCGATTCTCTGGGGGGATTCGCCAACACCTTTAATAGCTTCCGATACATCATGGCTATTAAGGCGTCTTTTATCACGTTAATGCCCGTTATTATTGTGGGGGCATTCTCAGTTTTAATTTCAAATATGGTGATGGATCCGAAAAACGGATTAGCGCATTTTGAAATGTTCTCCTGGCTGGCCACCCTCAAACCGATCATGAGCAGTATTAACTACGCCACGCTCAGTTTTCTGACCATCGGTGCGGTGTTTTTAATTGGTATCGAACTCGGGAAAATTAACGGCTCACGTTCGTTATTTCCCGGCCTGCTGGCAGTGATTTGTTTTATTGCCGTGACGCCAACCACCGTCGATATGATGGTTAACGGCCAGATGCAGGAAGTGAAAGATGTGCTGGCAAAACAATTCTCCGATACTAAAAGTCTGTTCCTCGGCATGTTTATTGCCATTCTGTCGGTGGAGATTTATTCCCGTCTGGAACGGGTTAACGGCCTGCGTATAAAGATGCCTGAGAGCGTACCGCCCAATGTGTCGGCGTCATTCTCGGCGTTAATTCCCGCCATTATTACCGTGGTGCTCGTCGCTACCTTCGGCTTTGTATTCCACCGCGTCACCGGCATGTATCTGTACGATGCGGTGTATCAGGTGATTCAGCGTCCGCTGGAATCGGTGATGCAAAGTCTGCCGGGCATTCTGCTGCTGATGTTTGTCGCGCAGCTGTTCTGGGTGATTGGTATTCATGGCAACCAGATGATTAAACCGATTCGCGAACCGCTGTTGCTCGGCGCCATCATGGTTAACATGACCGCGTTTGAGCAGGGTCATGAGGTGCCAAACATCATCACCATGCCGTTCTGGGATGTATATATGAGCATCGGAGGCTCGGGTTGTACCATCGGTTTGTTGCTGGCGGTGATGATCGCTACCCGCCGCAAAGAGATGCGCGAAATCGCCAAACTGTCCCTCGGGCCAAGTTTCTTCAACATCAATGAACCGGTGATTTTCGGTATGCCGATTATGCTCAACCCGATCCTGGCTATCCCGTTCATCATCACGCCGCTGATCACCGGCACCATCGGCTATTTTGCCACCAGCCTCGGATTCGCCGGACGCGCGGTGGTGATGGTGCCGTGGACCACACCGCCGATTATCAACGCCTGGCTGTCAACGGCCGGATCGATGGGCGCGGTGTTTACCCAGATTGGCTGCATTGTGGTGGCGGTACTGATTTATCTGCCGTTTGTGAAAGTCGCGGCGCGTCGTGCCGATCAGGCTCAGCTTGAAGCCATGCAGCAGAGCCAGAAACAGGCTGCCACGGCGTAAATTATTCGGAAAATGAGGGATGTTATGAGTAAGGTTTCAATCGCCATTCCTGACGGATTTATTCTCGGTGCCGCCGCCTCTGCGTGGCAGACCGAAGGCTGGAGCGGCAAAAAAGACGGGCAGGATTCGTATCTGGATCTCTGGTACAAAAATAACCGCCATGTCTGGCACAACGGTTACGGCCCGGCGAAAGCCACCGATTTCATCAACCGCTACAAAGAAGATGTGGCGCTGATGAAAGCCAGCGGGCTGAGTCATTACCGCACGTCAGTTAACTGGTCGCGCTTTTTCACCGACTATGAGTTGGGTACGGTCGATGAAGAATACGCGGCATATATCGACGATCTGCTCGATGAGATGAAACGTAACGGTATCGAACCGATGCTGTGTCTGGAACACTACGAATTACCGGCGTTTCTGATCGAAAAATACGACGGCTGGAGCTCGAAAAAAGTCGTCGATCTGTTTGTGTTGTATGCAGAAAAAGTCTTCGAACGGTATGCCGGAAAAGTCCGCCGCTGGTTTACCTTCAACGAACCGGTGGTGGTGCAAACCCGCGTGTATCTGGATGCGATCCGCTGGCCGTTCGAGCAAAACACCGCGAAATGGATGCAGTGGAATCACCACAAAGTGCTGGCAACCGCCAGAGTGGTCGAACTGTTCCATCGCAAAAAATATCACGCCGCAGGTACCGTCGGGGTGATTTTAAATCCGGAAGTGACGTACGCCCGTTCATCGGCGGCGCATGACCAAAAGGCGGCGCATTTATACGATTTATTCTATAACCGCGTATTTTTAGACCCGATGATCAACGGGGAATATCCGCAGGAATTGCTGGAGCTACTGGAAAAGCACGGCGTACATTTCGATTATACAGAAGCGGAACTGGCGGTTATCCGTAATAACACCGTGGATGAAGTGGGTATTAATCTTTATTACCCGCACCGGGTGAAAGCACCGTCCCGCGAATGGAATAAAGACACGCCATTCCATCCGGCGTATTACTACGAACATTTCGAATTGCCCGGACGCCGGATGAATAAATCGCGTGGCTGGGAAATCTATCCGAAAATTATTTATGACATGGCGATGCGCATTAAAGCGGAATACGGAAATATTTCGTGGTTTGTGGCTGAAAACGGCATGGGTATCGAAAATGAAGGCCAGTTTCGCGATGCCGTCAGCGGGGAAATTCAGGACAACTATCGTATTGAATTTATTGCCGAGCATCTTTACTGGACATTAAAAGCGCGTGAAGACGGCGCCAATTGTCAGGGATATATGCTCTGGGCCTTTACCGATAATGTCTCGCCAATGAACGCCTTTAAAAACCGTTACGGGCTGATCGAAATTGATCTTGATAACAATCGTGATCGCCGTCAGAAGAAATCCTCTCACTGGTTTAAATCACTCAGTGAAAGCGGTGTGTTGTCTTTAACGCTCGATGACCAGGAAAAATAACCTAAGGAAACACTATGAAACGAATCGTTTTAGCTTGTTCGGCAGGGATGTCCACGTCACTGGTGGTCACCAAAATGGAAAAAGAAGTTACTGCGCGGGGGCTGGAATATCAGATCTACGCGATCCCTGAAAACAATCTGCGTGACGAGCTTGAAGCCTATGGCCGCGATATTGTCGCCGTGCTGCTCGGGCCGCAGGTGCGTTTTAAACTGGCGGAGAATAAAAAGCTGACCGATGAACACGGCATTCCGATTGCGGTGATCGACATGGTGGCTTACGGCACGTTAAACGGTGCAAAAGTGCTGGATCAGGCATTATCTCTGATACAGTAACATCCGGTCTTTTTTGTTTTTTGCATCAGGGTGATTGTGTGGAAAAAGGTGTGGTTTCGCAGGACAGAAAGCAGTATCAGGAAATCGGGCATGACCTGCGTGAGCAAATCAAGCAAGGGCATTTCGCCGTGGGATCCCGCCTGCCGCCCGAACGCAATATGGCGGAAAACTACGGCGTCAGCCGGACGATTGTGCGCGAAGCCTTACTGATGCTGGAACTGGAGGGCACGGTGGATATCCGTCAGGGTTCCGGCGTGTACGTGATCCGCATTCCTTCTCAGGAAGAAGGCGAAGACGAACTGTTGTATCAGGGGCAGATTGGCCCCTTTGAAATCTTACAGGCGCGGCAGTTGCTCGAAAGTAATATTGCCGCGTTTGCCGCCAAAATGGCCACCAAAGCGGATATCGAAAATCTGCGCCGCACGCTGGAGCAGGAACAAATCGCCATCGTGGCTAACGACGAAAGCGGTGATAACGACCGGCTGTTCCACCTGCTGATTGCCGGTGCGACACAAAACCAGATGCTGCTCGATTCGGTGAAAAATATCTGGATGCACCGGGATTCCAGCCCGCTGTGGAAACAGTTACACAGCCATATTGCTACCCGCGGTTACCGCCTGAAATGGCTGGCTGATCATCAGAATATTTTGGCCGCACTGCGCCGCCGCGACGTCATGGGCTCGTATCAGGCGATGTGGCAGCACATGGAAAATGTGAAAAATACGCTGATGGAATTGTCGGATGTGGATGCGCCGGAGTTTGACGGCTATCTGTTTGAATCTGTGCCGATTTTTCAGGGAAAGATGGTCTGAACACGATGAAGATTATTAATCTGAGTGAACGGCCTGAATTTCAGGACGCGGTCACAGACTGGCTTTGGCAGGCATTTGGCAGCGAAAACAGCCGGGAGTTTTTTGCCAGCGTGGTGCGAAGCAGCCTGTCCGGCGCGGACTTACCGCAAACATTTATCGCACTCGAAGGCGACAGGCTGGCAGGAACCGTGGGCCTGTGGCGCTGTGATTTAATCAGCCGTCAGGATCTTACCCCGTGGCTGGCGGCGTTATACGTGGATGAAAATTTCCGTTCGTGCGGGCTGGGGCAGCAGTTACAGGAATTTGTACTGGAACAGAGCCGCCGCAGCGGCTTTTGTGAGTTGTATTTGTATGCCGAATTCACCGGCTATTACGAACGTTTTGGCTGGAAATACATCGGCGATGCGCTGGATTATCCGGATAAGCCGGTGCATCTTTTCCATCAACATCTTTAGCTGTTTGCCGGGCCGCTCACCGAGTGACGACGTACCAGCGTCGGGCTGAACATATGGGTTGTTTCCGGTAACGGCTGACCGTTTGCCAGCGCTAACGCCAGTTGCGCTGCCTGATTCGCCATCGCCACCACCGGATAACGTACGGTGGTCAGACGCGGGCGCAGATAGCGTGAAATCAGCACATCATCAAAGCCAATCAGCGAAATTTCGCCCGGCACATCAATACTGTTATCGCTTAATACCGATAATGCACCGGCGGCCATCGGGTCGTTGTAACAGGTCACCGCCGTAAATCCTTTGCCCAATCCCAGTAAATCCGCCATGGCTTTTTCACCACCGATTTCATCCGGTTCCGCGTAGGCAATCAGCTTGTCATCTACCGGAATGTTGTGTTCGGTGAGGGCGTCGATATAGCCCTGAAGCCGGTCGCTGGCATCGGAAATGCCGTGGTTGGAACATAAAATCGCGATGCGCTGATGGCCGGCCTGAATGAGGTGGCGCGTCGCCAGCCAGGAACCGTAGCGGTCATCGAGTGCAATACAGCGTTGTTCAAAACCCGGCAACGTGCGGTTAATCAGCACCATTCCGGGGATTTGCTGCATCAGGCTGGTCAGCTCATCTTCTGGCAGCATTTTGGCGTGAACCACTAACGCCGCACAGCGGTGGCGGATCAACTGCTCAATGGCCTGACGCTCTTTTTCAACGTTGTGATAACCGTTACCAATCAGCAGAAAATTGCCGGTGGCGTAGGCCACCTGTTCGACCGCTTTGACCATCGCGCCAAAAAACGGATCAGAAACGTCGGCCACGATCAGCCCCAGCGTTTCGGTTGCCTGTTGGGCGAGGGCACGGGCGTTGGCATTCGGATGATATTGCAGATGCTGCATGGCGTTCTGTACGGCTTCCCGCGAGCTGTCGCTGGCTTTCGGGGAATGGTTTATCACGCGTGAAACGGTCGCAACCGATACGCCTGCCAGTTTTGCTACATCCTTAATCGTTGCCATAACACTTCCGTTTTCCGTGAGGGTAATCGTTTACACTGACCAGTTTTGCGGAAAAGACCGGTGGCTGCAAGGATGCTGATCGCAACTTTTTGATGTAAGCGCGATGTAACGGGAAAAGATCGTGGTGATTAACCGAAATCCCAGTGCGATAGGGTGGAAATGCGTTTTATTAAGATTATTTGTTCTTTGAAGTGTCAGCGCAGTGAATGGTATTTTTAAAGTCATTTATCTGCGCTGAGAAAAATAGAAATTATGTCGATAAAACGCTATCCGCAACTGGCCCACTGGGGCGCATATACCGCTGTGGTGGAAGATGGCCGCTTAATCCGTTGTGAACCTTATAAGGCGGATGCCGATCCTTCACCTCTGCTCGATTCCATTGCGCCGCTGGTCTATTCCGACAAACGTATCCGCAAACCGGCCGTGCGCCGCTCGTGGTTGAAACATCGCGAAAACAGCGATCGTTCGCTGCGGGGCCGCGAAGATTTTGTCGAAGTGGACTGGGATCTGGCGCTGGATCTGGTGGCCGAAGAGAATAAACGCGTGCGTGATCGCTACGGCGCTTCCGGCATTTTCAACGGCTCTTACGGCTGGTCATCGGCCGGACGTCTGCATCACGCCCGTTCTCTGGTGCGTCGTTTTTATTTCACCGGTGGCGGCGGGGTGGATCAGCAGGGCAACTATAGCTGGGGCTCGGCGCAATTTTTCCTGCCGTACGTTATCGGCACGTTTACCCCGCTGACCGGACGCGTGACCTCGTGGCCAAGTGTGGTCGAACACGCTGACATTCTGGTCGCATTTGGCGGTCTGGCGCTGAAAAATGCGCAAGTGGCGTCCGGCGGCGCGGTGGAACATACCCTGAAACCGGCGCTGGAACAGTTGGCGAAAAAAGGCACCCGCGTCATTAACATCAGCCCGATGCGCGACGACTGTCCGGAATTCGTGAATGCAGAGTGGATCCCGATCCGCCCGAACACCGATGCGGCGCTGATGATGGCCGTCGCGTTTGAGATTCAGCGCAAAGAAGCGCAGGACGAGGCGTTTCTGGCGAGCCATTGTGTCGGTTATCCGCAACTTGCCGCCTATCTGCGCGGCGACACTGACGGCATCCCGAAAACCCCTGACTGGGCAAGCCACATTACCGGCGTGCCGGCTGAGCGTATTGCGCGTCTGGCGGATGATCTGATCGGTGTACGCAGCTTTATCACCTGTTCTTATTCTGTACAGCGTGCTCACCGTGGCGAGCAGCCTTACTGGATGATGATCGCCATTTCCGCCATGCTCGGGCAGGTCGGTTTGCCGGGTGGCGGATTCTCCTTCGGTCACGGCTCGATGAACAGCGTGGGTAATCCGCGTTATGACACGCCGGGGCCTGCCGTCAGTGCCGGGCCGAATCCTTCTGGTTTGTCGATCCCCGTGGCGCGTATCAGTGACATGCTGCTCAATCCCGGCCAGCCGTATGAATTCCAGGGCGAAACGCTGAATTATCCCGATATTCACCTGGTGCACTGGGCGGGCGGTAATCCGTTCCATCATCATCAGCAACTGAACCGTCTGGTCGAAGGCTGGCAGAAGCCGGACACCGTGATTGTGCAGGATAACGTCTGGACGCCAGCGGCGCAGATGGCGGATATCGTGCTGCCTGCGACAACATCGCTGGAACGTAATGATATCGGCGGATCGTCACGCGACCGCTTCGTGCTGGCGATGCATCAGGCTGTTGCGCCACAACATCAGGCGCGTAACGATTTTGATATTTTCGCTGACATTGCTGACCGTCTCGGTTACCGCGAGCAGTTCACGCAGGGGCGTAATGAAGATCAATGGTTGCGCCATATTTACCGTCAGTGCGGCGAAGCGCAGAAAGGCACCGGCGTGGAATGGCCTGACTTTGAAACCTTCTGGGAGCGCGGTTTTGTTGAACTGCCGGTGCCGGAAAAAGATTACGTGTTCTTTGAGGAATTCCGTAAAAGCCCGCGTGCTAATCCGCTGGGGACCCACAGCGGCAAAATCGAACTGTTCTCCGAAACCATCGCGGGTTACGGTTATGACGATTTCGCGCCGCACCCGGAGTGGCAGCCGCCGGTCGAATGGCTGGGCGCGGAAAGTGCCAAACAGTGGCCGCTGCACCTGATTTCCATTCAGCCAAAAGATCGTCTGCACAGCCAGCTTGATCAGTCGCCGCTGGCGCAGTCGAACAAAACCGCCGGTAAGGAAACGTTGTTTATGCATCCGGAAGATGCTCTCAGCCGTCAGCTGAAGGAGGGAGACCGGGTGAAAGTGCACAATGCGCGTGGCAGTTGTCTGGCGGGGGTGTCACTCAGTGACGGAATTACGCGTGGCGTGGTGCTGATGTCGACCGGCGCCTGGTTTGATCCTGGCTTTGGTGGTCAATGGCAGGAAACCGAGCAGGCGGGGAACCCGAATGTACTGACGCTGGATATCGGCACGTCGCGTCTGACGCAGGGGCCAAATGCCATGAGTTGCCTGGTCGAAGTGGGACCTGTTTAAGGTAGTTTTTAAATAGTTAGCCCGATTTAGGATAAATCGGGCCTATTTTCACCACTCGTTACACTTTGCGGAATTATGTTTCGATTGCCTGCTGGCTGTGGTTCGTACAAAACAGCTAAATTGAACGTCCCAGAGGTATTGATTGGTGAATCATCAACGTGCTCTGCATGTTGATACCGATTAAATTTGCACCAACCTACGCGGATGCGTAGGTTTTTTTTTGCCTCAACTCCGGCACACCGATCAGTTCCCTCCTAAACTCTCTCTGACTGTCGTCATTTTTCAGCGGCTTATAGTATGCTGTTTCCCCAACCTTTTTCTTCAAGATCAGGGATGACACATAAGGAGATGGCAAACATGTATAACTTTCTTTTCGCCGCGTTCAGATGGCTCTTCCGCCTGATGTTCCGGGTTACCGTGACCCCGGCGAGAAACGATTTTAATTACCCGCGTTTAATCCTCACGCCGAACCATGTCTCGTTTATTGACGGCATGTTGCTGGTGCTTTTCCTGCCGGTCAAACCGGTATTTGCAGTGTATTCCAACATCACGGACAGCTGGTTTATGCGCTGGCTGAAACCCTATGTGGACTTCATGCCGCTGGATCCCACCAAACCGATGGCGATCAAGCATTTGATCCGCGAAGTGGAGAAAGGGCGTCCGGTAGTTGTGTTTCCGGAAGGGCGCATTACGGTTACCGGTTCATTAATGAAGATTTACGACGGCGCGGCCTTTGTGGCGGCGAAGTCACAGGCGACCGTCATTCCGGTGCGCATAGACGGGCCGGAATACACGCCGTTTGGCCGGTTGTTCGGCAGCTTTAAAATCCGCTGGTTCCCGAAGGTCACCATCAATCTTTTGCCGCCGACTACCATTCCGATGCCGGATGCGCCGCGTTCACGTGACCGCCGCATTCTCGCCGGTGAGCAACTGCATAAAATTATGATGCAGGCGCGTATGGATACCCGCGAACCGGAAACGCTGTATCAGGCGTTTTTGTCCGCACAAACCCGTTATGGCCGTCGCAAACCCTGTATCGCTGATATCGCGTTCAAAGAAGATACCTATCAGGGACTGCTGAAAAAATGCCTGGGCGTGAGCCGCATTTTGCAACGTTTTACCCGCGAAGGTGAGCATGTCGGGATGCTGTTGCCAAATGCCACGATCATGGCGGCGGCGCTGTTTGGCGCGTCAATGCGCAACCGTATTCCGGCGTTGCTTAACTACACTGCGGGTGCCAAAGGGCTGCAAAGCGCGATGAAAGCGGCGCAGATCAAAACCATTATTACCTCCCGCCAGTTCCTTGAAAAAGGCAAACTGACGCACCTGCCGGAGAACGTGCCAGAGGCGAACTGGGTCTATCTGGAAGATTTGAAAGACACGGTGACCACGCAGGACAAGCTGTGGATCCTGTTCCATCTGATCTTCCCGCGTCGTGCGATGCTGCCGCAAAAAGCCGATGATGCAGCACTGGTGCTGTTTACTTCGGGTTCTGAAGGCAATCCGAAAGGCGTGGTGCATTCACACGCCAGCCTGCTGGCTAACGTCGAGCAAATCCGTACCGTGGCGGACTTCACGCCGCGTGACCGCTTTATGTCGTCGCTGCCGCTGTTCCACGCCTTTGGCCTGACCGTCGGATTGTTAACGCCGCTGATCACCGGCGCTCGCGTGTTCCTGTATCCGAGTCCGCTGCATTACCGCATCGTGCCCGAACTGGTCTACGACCAGAACTGTACCGTGCTTTTCGGTACTTCAACCTTCCTGGGTAATTACGCCCGCTTTGCCCATCCGTATGATTTTGCCCGCTTGCGGTATGTGGTGGCCGGTGCGGAAAAACTGGCTGAAAGCACCAAAGAAATCTGGCAGAACAAATTCGGTATCCGCATTCTCGAAGGCTACGGTGTGACCGAATGTGCGCCGGTGGTGGCGATCAACGTACCGATGGCGACCAAAGTGAATACCGTCGGCAAAATTCTGCCGGGGATGGAGTCTCGTCTGATTACCGTGCCGGGCATTGAGGAGGGCGGTCGTCTGCAACTGCGCGGGCCGAACATCATGAAAGGCTATCTGCGCGTCGAAAATCCGGGTGTGCTGGAAACTCCGCAGGCTGAGAATGCCGCAGGTGAAATGCAGGCGGGCTGGTATGACACCGGTGATATCGTCACGCTGGATGAAAAAGGTTTCTGTGCCATCCGTGGTCGCGTGAAGCGTTTTGCCAAACTGGCGGGAGAAATGGTCTCGCTGGAAAGTGTCGAGCAACTGGCGATCAAGGCTTCACCCGATAAACAGCATGCGGCGACATCGCGCAGTGATGCCAGCAAAGGCGAGGCACTGGTGCTGTTCACCACCGATCCTGAATTACGTCGTGATGCGTTAAGTAAAGCTGCCCGTGAACTGGGGTTGCCGGAACTGGCCGTGCCGCGTGAAATTCGCGTCGTTAAAGCGTTACCGTTGCTCGGCAGCGGTAAACCCGATTTTGTCACCCTGCGCGAGATGGCAGAGAACCCGGAGAGTGAAGCATGAGTCAGCCTTTAAAGGCAGCTGCAGGGCCGTTGATGTCAAAGAGTATGACGGCGGTGATCGTGGCGCAGTTCCTGTCGGCTTTCGGTGATAACGCGCTGTTGTTTGCCGCGCTGGCGCTGATCAAACAACAGCTTTATCCCGACTGGAGCCAGCCCGTTTTACAAATGGCGTTCGTGGCGACGTACATCATTCTCGCGCCGTTTGTCGGGCAGTTTGCCGACAGTTTTTCCAAAGGCCGCGTGATGATGGTCGCTAACCTGCTGAAACTGGCGGGCGCGGCGGTGATTTGCGCGGGCATGAATCCGTTCCTCGGTTATACGCTGGTCGGCATTGGCGCTGCGGCTTATTCACCGGCGAAATACGGCATTCTGGGCGAGATCGCCAGTGGTGAACAACTGGTGAAAGCCAATGGCCTGATGGAAGCCTCTACTATTGCCGCGATCCTGCTGGGTTCTGTGGCCGGTGGCGCACTGGCTGACTGGAGCATTCTGGCGGCGCTCGGTATCTGTGTGCTGGCGTATGGCGCGGCAGTGGCGGCAAACTGGTTTATTCCGAAGCTGAACCCGGCGCGTCCGGGGCAGTCATGGAATCCGGCAAAAATGAGCCGGACATTTTTCTCTGCCTGCAAAACCTTGTGGCAGGATGGCGAAACCCGCTTCTCGCTGGTCGGTACCAGCTTGTTCTGGGGCGCGGGCGTGACGCTGCGTTTCCTGCTGGTGCTGTGGGTTCCCGTGGCGCTGGGCATCACCGATAACAAAACCCCGACCTTGCTGAATGCGATGGTGGCGATCGGGATTGTGTTTGGTGCGGGAGCAGCGGCGAAGTTAATCCGTCTGGAAACCGTGAAACGCTGCCTGCCAGCAGGCGTCGCCATTGGTATCGCCGTGGTGGTCTTTGCGCTGCAAACCAGCATGCTGAGTTCTTACATTGTGCTGGTGGTGGTGGGGGTTTTAGGCGGCTTCTTTGTGGTCCCGCTGAATGCCCTGTTGCAACATCGCGGTAAAATTTCTGTCGGTGCCGGTAACGCGATTGCCGTACAGAATCTGGGTGAAAACACCGCCATGCTGCTGATGCTCGGCTTGTATTCGCTGGTGGTGATGGCCGGTGCGCCGGTGGTGGCGATTGGCATCGGGTTCGGTGTGGTGTTCGCGCTGGCGATTGCCGGGTTGTGGATCTGGAAAAACATGCAGAAACGCCGTATGGCGTAATGTTGTTTTCGCACAAAAGAAAAGGGCGCTCAGCGCCTAATGCCGGTCACTTAAGGTGACCGGCATTGTTTTTTAAGGGATATTTCGACCTTTTTTCTCTCACTTCCCTCG
>NZ_QSNX01000022.1:67127-67604 GCF_009498575.1 Rahnella sp. RcJ3 | reverse complement strand
GCCGCTGCGGGTGCGGCAGGTGCCGCTACCGGTGAGCTAATCGCCCAGGTGCTTTATCCGGGCGTGAAACGCGAAGATCTGACGGAGAACGAAAAGCAGAAAATCGTGGCGCTGAGTACGCTGGCCGCGGGGCTGGCGGGCGGACTTGCAGGTGATGATACAGAAAGTGCTGTTGCGGGTGGTCAGGCAGGTAAGAATGCGACGGAATACAATCACTTTAATCTGCCTTCAGGGATGATGGATTATATTGATACAGCAGGCTCATGGAATCAGTTTGCTGTAGATAATAATCTCTCGCCCGAGCAGACACAGGCAGGGCTGGATAAAATAGCGAAAGGGGATTTGCCGGAAGGGGCGAATATCACCAAAGCGATAGTCGAAGGCTATCAGGATGGCGTATTTATGGCCGGTGCGTTTTATCTTGGTCCGACAATAGCCATAGGAAAAGGCATTACCGGTGCGGTGATTGGCGGAGGG
>NZ_QSNX01000022.1:64430-67089 GCF_009498575.1 Rahnella sp. RcJ3 | reverse complement strand
GGAAATACGCTGATTAATATGGGCGGCGCATTTATGACGGATGGACCGAGTTTGTCTGGTCAGGGCGGAGCCATTGCAGGCTCTGTGTTCGGTGGGGGATTTGGGAAGTATGCGCCTGATCTGCTTGCGCCGTATGCAGGATCTTTTTCTGGGGTAATAGGAGATATTGGTTCAGCATCTTTCTTTGAAATATCCAATGATACAGTTAAAGAATTAATAAACAATAAGGATAAAAAATAGTGAAGAAGAAAATGACACTTTTTATATTTATTCTCATGTTTATATACATGACTGTAGCCTTTTTTATATTAGGTATCTCCACCCGAATTATAACTGCCATAATTTATACAGGAGAGTTTTATCTATCTGTGTCTGGTACGATAAAAGTTGTCAAAATGAGTGTGGTTGCTGGTATTTTTATTTCAGTAGGAACTTTTATCTTTAATCGAATAGATATCTACAACGCCCGTAAAAAACCCCCAACCGAGCCTGATAAATGACTTTAACAAGCAAACATCCCGGTTGCCTGCGCCGGGATATAGCGCTGGACACTTACGGCAAACCCATCAGCGAACTGACGGAGCAGGAAAAACAAAAAGTGCTGGCCTTATCGACGCTGGCAGCGGGTCTGGCGGGTGGTTTAACCGGAGACAGCACGGCAGACGGTATGACAGGCGCGATAGCGGGGAACACCACAGTGAACAACAACCTGTTAGGCGGCGGTACGGAGGCAGGCCAGGAAACATTTATCCGTCAGCACGGTATTGATATGGCAAGTTGTGCTGATGCACCGGGTTCGGCAAGTTGCCAGAAGGCGCAGAATGAGGCAAATGCAGTGGCAGGCGCAATGGCGACCGCAGGGCTGATTTATCTGCCTGGAGGAATGCAGATGACAGGTGCTATTGACGGCAGTGCTAATGCAGCGATCCAGTATGGCGTGAATGGTGAAATCAATCCTACAGATGTGTTGATAGCTACTTATGTGGGAGCATTTACGGCGAATACGGGACTGTGGGGAACTGTGGGTTGGAATGCAGCAGGTGGTGCGACATCAAGTTATCTGAAGGGAGATGATCCGTGGGCTGGAGGGGCTATAAGCGGCGGTGCTTCAGGCCTAGGTTATGGGATCGGTAAGTTTGCGCAGGGACCTCTGAACAAAATATTTAATCCAACTTGGAAAAACTATGAATGGGTTGATATGGGAATGGGCATATCAAAACCATTACCACCAAGTGCTATTCCTGGCATAGCGGGTAATACAGGAGCAGCAATTGCAACAGAAGGAACTGGTGCCATTATTAACGAGCAAATAAATAGTCTTAAGGAGAAAAAGTAATGAATGCGAAGACTGTATTTTCTTTATTTATTTTCAATATAATATGGATATTAATTCTTCTTTCTATGACTGTGATTATTTTTTTAATGCTTAGAACATTTGTATGGTTATCTTTTGGTGGGGATTTTCTTTTTTCACTGGAAGATATCCGAAGAGCTTATCGTATTAGTCTATTTGCTGGGCCTATTTGTGGGTCGGGTAGCTGGTTTATCTACTATCGTCATTACAGACATTACAAGTAAGTAAATCCTGACCAACAACGCTGGGATCGGATTAGACAGAAATGTTTATGAAAAACAGGGTATTAATTTTTAACATGGATATTTATATGAAAAGTAATTCGTTTTTTTTGATGATCGTGATTTTTCTTTCTGGATGTACTGTGGATATGAGCAGTTCTATGCCTGATTATCAGGGCAACGATACTTCTTTTATTCGTGTCGACAATAGTTTTCAACCAACACTTTTCAGGCTGGAAAAAATGTTACCTGCTGCGGAATGTATGAAATCAGAAGGTGTGTATGGACTTACATCAAAAGTAGCCGTGATGGGAATAAAAACCAGCTATTCAAAAAGAGTAACTGGGATCGCATCTCCGTCAACGCAATTCTCAAATCGGGGATATTTGGAATATACCATTCAAAGTGGGAAAGTATATAAAATATGGTGGCACTTTGATGAAAAAAGTATGTATGGCATAGATCTTGGTAGAACTTTTGAAAGATCATTTACGGCAGAAGATGGTCATAGTTATGAAATCCAAACAAAAGGTAATGATGTTGTTATCTATGATATTTCTGAAAGGAAAGAAGCAGATTATGTAAGCGTTAAAGAGTGCCAATATAAAAAAACAATGTTGGGGAAGAAAGAATATCTATGAAGTAATAATGACCCATCTTTATTTTCGTGGAGAACCGCACAATTTGCTGGCAGCCGTTGCAACTCAAAAGCCAGAGTTTCAGCACCGTCGGTTCGACGGGGGGAACGGCGCTGGCGCAGGCCACCACCGGCGATGCTTCCACCGCCTTTGGTATCAGCGCCTCGGTTGGCACGCAGTCGTCCAAATCCGAGAGCCACAGCGGACAGAACACCGCCACGGGCAGCACGCTGACGGCGGGTGATAACCTGTCAATAACCGCGACGGGCGGCGATATCACGGCCATCGGCAGCCAGATTAAAGCCGGGCTGGACGTGGCGCTGAACGCGGCAGACGACATCACCCTGATTTCCTCGCAGAACACCCAGTGGCTGGAAGGAGAAAACAGCAGCAGCGGCGGCGCCATAGGGATTGGCATCGGCATGGGCGAGAGCGGTGCCGGTATC
>NZ_QSNX01000022.1:0-64370 GCF_009498575.1 Rahnella sp. RcJ3 | reverse complement strand
GCATCAGCGGCGGTGCCAGCTTCTCATTCGGCACCATGACCGGTTCGGGCGGCATCAGTGCCGCTAATGACAAAATGAACAGCGACTACAACCCGGTGGTTGAGCAGTCCGGTATTTATGCCGGTGACGGCGGCTTTGATATCACGGTGGGCGGGCATACGCAGCTCGATGGCGCGGTGCTTGCCAGCACAAGTTCGGCGGATAAAAACAGCCTCAACATCGGCACGTTAGGCTTCAGCGGCATCGGCAATAAAGCGGCAGATACAGATCCCAAAGCAGGACAACCGCCCTGCTTTGGTTCTACGACTTTGCTTCAAAACCGATTAGCTTTCTTCGGCCAGATACATCTTACGAAGGTAATGCGGTACCGCGTCGTCGGCGTTGGATCCGATGATTTCTGCATCCGGCATGGCGGCTTTCAGACGTGGCAACGAACCGCTCATCAGACAACCTTTACCGGCCATGCTCAGCATTTCCAGGTCATTGAGACCATCACCAAAGGCGATGCAATCCTTCAGGGAATAGCCCATCAGCTTGGAGACATATTCCAGCGCATGCCCTTTCGATACGCCGCCTGCCATCACTTCCAGACATACCGGCAGTGAGAAGCTGACATTCACACGGTCGCCCCAGCGCGCATTGATCGCTTCTTCCAGTGGCAACAGTTTTTCATGATCTTCACAGGTGAAATACACTTTGCAGATACCGTCAGTTTCCAGCAAACCCGGTTCATACAGTTTGTATTTGAAAACGGATTCGCGGAAAAAATCATCCTGATCGGCGCGGTCACGGTTCATGTACCAGTCATCGTTGCGATAAACGTTGGTCAGAATATCCGGATTGTTATGCATGATGCCGAACAGGTCTCTGGCGATGTCTTCATCCAGATTGTGCGAGAAAATCAGGTCACCGTCGGTGTTATGCACGCGCGCACCGTTGGAGGTGATCATGTACGCACTGATTTCCAGATTGTCGCGCATCTGCGCTACATCGATATGGTGACGCCCGGTGGCGAACACGAAATGCACGTCGCGCTGGGTCAGCAATTTCAGCGTCTCTTTGGCGAACGGGCTCAGGGTATGATCAGGTGATAGCAGCGTGCCATCTAAATCGGAAGCAACAACATGGTACATAGCGTTAGGTTCTAACCTCTGATGGAGTTGTGCGCGGCGAACCGCGGATTAATGCTGTCGCGCAAAAAAGCGCATGATAGCGTCCAGCGCCTGTGCCCTCAGGTCGTCCCGTTCAAACAGGATCTCATGGCGCGCGCCTTCAATGACCAGCGGTTTTTCCCCTTCACAAGGGTGTCCCGCAACGGCCATGGCCTGACAAAAAGCAAGATGGGACCGGTTATCCACCACACGGTCTTCGCTCGCCTGCAATAACAGAACAGGGGTGGTGATTTTTTCGGCTTCTTTCAGGATATGCATCCCCGCCTCAATCCCTTCACGTACCCAATGATAGGTTGGCCCGCCGACCTGCAGCTCAGGGTAATCGGCATAAAAACGCAGATTACGGCGATAACGCTCACGGCTGTGTGTCAGGCGGTTGACCACAAACGGTAATGGCCGCCAGTGACCGGTGCCCAGCGCATAGCCGTCACGGCGTAGCGGACGATTCTCCGCCCAGTTGAGGATCCGGCGGGAAATCCAGCCCGGCATCGGCAAATAAATGCCGGTCATCGGCGCGAGTAACGCCGCTGCATCAAACTTGTCCGGATTTTTCGCCAGAAACAGCGCCAGGATCGCACCGCCCATGGAGTGTGCCAGCGCGAACTTTTTCGCGTACTGACGTGGGGCAATCTCCAGCTGATAAAAGCTTTCGAAATCCTCAACATAATCGTCAAAATGCTTAACGTGGCCACAATGCGGATCGTCGAGCATACGCCCGGAACGCCCCTGACCGCGGTGATCGACAATCATGACATCGTAGCCGCAATGGAATAAATCGTAGGCTACTTCAGGATATTTTACGTAGCTTTCTATACGACCCGGTGACACCACGATGACTTTATCATGCGCGGGGGAACAGAACCGGACATAGCGGATCGGGACATCGTCAACGCCGCTAAACTCGCCTTCTTCGCGCGTACGCCAGAAATCCAGCAAAGGTCCGGTCGCGAAGGCGGAAAACTCCTTCTCTCGTGTTAACCACTTCCCAAAATTCACAGGCATTCAATGATCCAAAGTCGTCAGGCAGGGAGGAGGAAAAGTGTTATTTGTGAGTTATAGCGCAATTATAAACAATGGCGTATTGTGCCATAAAACAACATAAAACGTATTCAGGGAGTCTCGCAATGACACTTGACTGGTGGTTAACCTACCTGCTCACCACTTCTATTTTAAGTTTATCCCCCGGCTCCGGTGCCATTAACACGATGAGTACGGGCATCAGCCACGGCTATCGCGGGGCGGTGGCGTCAATCGCCGGGTTACAACTCGGGTTATCCATCCACATCGTACTGGTCGGTATCGGGCTGGGCGCACTGATCTCATCATCGCTGATGGCCTTTGAAATTCTCAAATGGCTGGGTGCGGCGTACTTAATCTGGCTGGGTATTTGCCAGTGGCGTTCTGCCGGTGCGATTGATCTGAGCGCGCTCGCCAGCAGTATGCCGCGTCGCCGTTTATTCAAACGCGCCATCCTGGTGAACCTGACCAATCCAAAAAGCATTGTGTTTCTGGCCGCGTTATTCCCGCAGTTTATCATTGCGCACCAGCCTCAGGCTGCACAATACATGGTACTCGGCGTGACCACCGTCGTTGTCGATATTATTGTGATGATCGGTTACGCCACGCTGGCCACGCGCATCGCCGGCTGGGTGAAAGCCCCGAAACAAATGCAGTTGCTGAACCGCATTTTCGGCTCACTGTTTATGCTGGTGGGTGTGTTGCTGGCAAGTGCCAGAAAGGTTTAACGCCGCAAAATGCAAAAAGGGTTCGGCATCAACCGAACCCTTTTTCATGTGCAAAATGCGTTGATTAACGATTCACGATAAGCGCAACACCAAAGCCTGCAAACACCACGCCTGCCACGCCATCAATCCATTTTGCTAAACGCTGATATCCGCGACGCATTTTCGGCAGGGCAAAAACCAGCGCCACTAACGAGAACCAGGCCAGGGTTTCCACCACAATCAGCAGAAATATACCCAGACGCTCGCCACCGCTGACACTGTCGCCAACGAACATAGAGAACACGCTGCCGAAGTAAATAACAGCTTTAGGATTCGAAAGATTGGTCAGCAGCCCGCGCATAAACGTGCGGCCACGGGCAGGCAGCGTTACCGGAGTGTCGTCGCCGTTTTGTTTTTTAGCACGTGCTGATTTCATCAACTGCCAGCCCATCCAGCACAGATACAGGCCGCCGCCGACGGTGATGATCTGATGCAGCCAGGCCATTTTTTGCAGAATTAAATGTAATCCCATCAGCGCAACCGCTGCCCACACCAGTACGCCGAGCGTAATACCAATCACACCCATCATGGCTTCTTTACGCGACCGGCTGGCGGCGGTTTGTGAGACAAAGAAGAAGTCCGGCCCCGGACTCATCAGCGCGATCAGATGAACCATCGCAACCGTCAGGAATAGCATCAGCATGATTAACTCTCTGTGTTATGTGTAGGAAACAGAATTCTTATTCGTCGCCGTTATCGATGTGATCGCGGATCATCGCCATAAATGGCCTGCCGAATTTCTCCAGCTTACGCTGACCAACACCCGTGATGTCCAGCAAATCGCTCGCGCTGACGGGCAGATGTTCAGCCATTTCCAGCAGCGTCGTGTCGTTAAATACCACGTACGGCGGCACATTATTGTCATCCGCCAGTGACTTACGCAGTTTACGCAATTTAGCAAACAACTTACGATCGTAATTCCCGCCGTAAGTTTTCTGGCTGGCACTGCTTTTAATTTTGAGCGTCTGAATACGCGGCACGGCCAACTGCAACGGGATTTCGCCCCGTAAAACCGGACGCGCCGATTCCGTCAGTTGTAACGCTGAGTGCATGGCAATATTTTGCGTAATCAGCCCGAGATGGATCAGTTGGCGAACCACGCTGGTCCAGTGTTCGTTGCTGTGTTCTTTGCCGATGCCGTACACAGTCAGCTTGTCGTGGCCGTATTCGCGGATACGCTGGTTGTTCGAACCGCGCAGCACTTCGACCACATACCCTAAGCCAAAACGTTGTCCGACGCGCGCAACGACCGACAACGCTTTCTGCGCATCCAGCAAACCGTCATAGCGTTTTGGCGGGTCAAGACACACATCGCAGTTACCGCAGGCGTTCTGTTTGCCTTCACCGAAGTAATTGAGCAGCACCAGACGGCGGCAGGTTTGCGCTTCCGCAAACGCATTCATGGCATTCAGCTTATGGCGTTCAACATCCTGCTGAGCGCCCGCCGGTTTCTCTTCCAGACAGCGGCGCAGCCAGGCCATATCAGCCGGATCGTAAAGCAGCACCGCTTCGGCAGGCAGGCCGTCACGCCCTGCCCGGCCCGTTTCCTGATAATAAGACTCGATGGTGCGTGGAATATCAAAGTGCACCACAAAACGCACGTTAGGTTTGTTGATGCCCATCCCGAAGGCGACGGTGGCGACCACAATTTGCAGGTCGTCGCGCTGGAAACCTTCCTGCACGCGAGCGCGGGTGTCGTTATCCAGCCCGGCGTGATACGCGCCGACGCTCAGCCCGCGGCTTTGCAGACGGGCGGCTGTGTCTTCCACTTTGGCACGGCTGTTACAGTAAATAATGCCGCTTTTACCGCGCTGATCCTGCACAAAACGAATCAGCTGATCGAGCGGCTTAAATTTTTCCACCAGCGTGTAACGGATATTCGGGCGATCGAAACTGCTGACCTGAATCAGCGGATCGTTCAGCTCCAGCAGACGGACGATATCGTTACGTGTGGCCTCATCGGCGGTTGCGGTCAGGGCAATCACCGGCAGTTGCGGATAACGCAGTTTCAGCTGGCCGAGCGCGCGATATTCCGGGCGGAAATCGTGGCCCCATTGGGAAATACAGTGAGCTTCATCGACGGCAAGCATCGCCGGATTCCACTGTTGCAGCTGCTCGAGGAAATCGCCCATCATCAGGCGTTCCGGCGCGATATACAGCATTTTGATACGTCCCGCACGGCAACCGGCCATCACTTCCAGCTGTTGCTCACGGGTTTGCGTTGAGTTCAGGCAACCGGCTTCAACGCCTGCGGCCATCAGCTGGTCGACCTGATCTTTCATCAGCGAGATGAGCGGCGAAACAACCAGCGTCAGGCCGTCCATCACCAGCGCGGGAATTTGATAGCACAGCGATTTACCGCCGCCTGTTGGCATCACTACCAGACAATCCCGGCCAGAAAGGGCGGTATTGATGATAGTTTGCTGGCCTGGTCTGAATTGCTGATAGCCGAAGGTATCGCGTAATACCTGATGAGCCAGCTCTTCTTTGTTTATCACTGCCGCCGTAGACACTCAATTCCCCAACTGTTCAAACCACCCGGCTAAGCCCTAAAGCCGCCGGGGCTGTACTGCACCGACATAATATACCCTAAATAATTCCGGGTGCGGCCAACGCAACTGCAACCAGAAGTATGGCGCAATTACATGATGTCGTTAAGCATAATACCCACACCGATACGGGTCTGCTTATGGTTGTAGTCGATCAATGACTCGCCGTAGCCGCTAAATACCTGAGTATAGAAGCGAACCTGTTTGGAAATCGGGTAGCTCCAGCCAGTCGTCGCACCGCCGTAACCGGTATTCCAGTTGTAACGGCTTTCCACGCTGAACACGCTGTCACCCCACGCATAACCGACTTTCAGGCGGTAATAACCCATGTATTTGTTGATGTCCGGGTTATCGTCGTTTTCATCGCTTTCAGGGATGCGGTACCACGGTTTTAAATCCACCTGCCAGTTACCGTTTTGCGCCATGAAACGGGCATACACGCGGTTCCAGCTGCGGGACGTCGGATCTGAGCGGCCGTTAGACTGATGGCTGACACCATATTCTGCTTCGCGCAATGTCCAGCCGAGGAAATCGTAATCCGTTGCCCAGGCGAGGAAAAGCTGTGGCTCGTAGTTGGTCTCACGAAAAGGTGAAGACTCGCCGCTGTTGGAAAGCTGCCAGAATGATTTTTGCGTGTAAGACGCGCCGAGCACCGAGTTATCACCCGCAATTCCACGCCACAACGGGAACGCCAGGCTGAGCTGGAACTCGACTTCATCATGACGTGCTTTATCTGCCCAGTCGTAAGACTGAATGGCTTTCTTGTTGATATTGCTGGTATCAGTGTAAATCAGGTAGTTTTGTTCGTAAGGATATAATGTGAACGGGTTGTCGTGCTCCTGCAACATATTCGCAATAATACTTCCGCGTACCGCAGGTTTATCATGCACTTCCTGCACAGTGGCCTCTGCGGCGTGTCCCAGCATTGGCATCGCCAGCATGGCGGCTCCGACAGCCCAATTTTTACGCATTATTCCTTACCCTCACCCTAAAGTTATCGACTGATTATTTTTGAAAATATGCCGTCTGCCCGGCCAACCACGCGCTGACTAAAATCCGGAAATCTCAAAGCAGGGCATTTTACACACAAATACATTTCTACATGAGTACTGAATACATTTATCCTTCGCTGTGTAGAAATCCTTCCTGCCCGCACCTAAAATCAACACTTCGTTAACTTTTTCGGCGAACATACTGTCCACTCGTTTTCGTCAGGAATTTATTCATGTCTGCTTCATCTCTCAGCCACGAGGCTGCCCTGCAACTGATCGGCAATATTTTCGTTTACGATATGCCGTTTAACCGCGAACTGGGCCTCGAGCTGAAACGTCTCGACTGCGACTACGCAGAGTTAAAATTTACCAACCAGACAAAACTGGTGGGCAATGCCGCACAAAAAATCCTGCACGGCGGGGTAATTGCTGCGGTGCTGGATGTCGCCGCCGGTCTGGTCTGTGTGACCAGTTCACTGATCCGCCGCGACAAACCTGATCACCCGTTACTGGAAGCCGAAATGCGTCAGCGTTTATCCAAGATGGGCACCATCGATTTACGCGTTGATTACCTGCGTCCGGGCCGTGGCGAGTATTTTATTGCCTCCGCCAGCCTGATCCGTGCCGGGAACAAAGTCTCCGTGGCGCGCGTGGATTTACACAGCGACACGGGCATTCACATCGCGACCACTACGGCGACCTATATGGTGGGCTGAGATCAGGTAAACTCCGCTTCTTTCCTTACTCTTTTTTCAGGTACCCACATGGACGCACACCGTACCCGGCAAGGTGTTATTTTTGCCTTTATCGCCTATCTGATCTGGGGGATCGCGCCAGCGTATTTCAAGCTCATCAAACAGGTTCCGGCGGATGAAATTCTGACTCACCGGGTGATCTGGTCTTTCTTCTTTATGTTAGTGCTGCTCTCCGTCAGCCGCAGCTGGGGCGATGTCCGCCGGGTATTGGCACAACCGAAGAAAATCGGCATGTTACTGATTACCGCCCTGCTTGTCGGTGGGAACTGGCTGATTTTTATTTGGGCAATTAATCATAATCACATTCTGGAAGCCAGCCTCGGCTACTTTATCAATCCGCTGGTGAATGTGGTGCTTGGCATGCTGTTTTTGCGTGAACGATTCCGAAGTTTGCAATGGTTCGCCGTGGCGCTGGCTTTCGCCGGGGTGCTGGTGCAGGTGTGGGTATTTGGTTCCGTGCCGGTCATCGCCATCGGGCTGTCCCTGACATTCGCCTTCTATGGCCTGCTGCGTAAAAAAATAGGCGTAGATTCGCAAACCGGGATGCTGATTGAAACCCTCTGGTTGCTGCCGGTGGCCGGGATTTATCTGTTCTTTATTGCCCACAGCCAGACCAGCAATCTGGCAGCGAATCCGTGGTCTCTGGATTTATTGCTGATGGCGGCCGGGATTATCACCACCATTCCGCTACTGTTCTTTACCGCCGCCGCTGCCCGGCTGAAGCTCTCCACGCTGGGCTTTTTCCAGTATCTCGGGCCAACGCTGATGTTCCTGCTGGCCGTGGTGTTTTACGGTGAAACCGTCAACACCTCACAACTTATCACCTTCGGCTTTATCTGGGTGGGACTGCTGTGCTTTATCGGCGATGCGCTCTACACGCAGGGGCGTTTACGACGAGGAAGAAGCGGACACAGCACTGCGTGAGATAAAGCGCGCCATCGCGGGGCCGGTTGCCAGGATGGTGATCAGACGCAGCGTCTGCATCGCCATCACAAAACCTAAATCGGCGTGGCTGCCCGCCGCAATAATCGCCACGGTGTCCAGCCCGCCCGGGCTGGTCGCCAGATAAGCCGTCAGCATATCGACGTGCAAAAGTTTGGTCAGCACCCATGCCATGCCCCCGCAAATCAGCATCAGTCCGATAATCGAGGCAATCATCTGAGGCAGCGTGCGTAAGGCCAGTTTGAAAATCGGACGCGTAAAGCGCAGCCCGACACTCCAGCCAATCAGCGTGTACGCCATCGCCAGCAGCCATTCCGGCACTTCTAAGGTCACCGTTCCGGTGGAATGCAAAACCGCGCCGACAATGGCCGGAAGCAGCAGCGCGCCGGAAGGGATACGCAGGCGCGGCCCCAGCCAGACACCG
Organism: Rahnella sp. RcJ3; assembly: GCF_009498575.1. Lineage (NCBI taxonomy): Bacteria > Pseudomonadati > Pseudomonadota > Gammaproteobacteria > Enterobacterales > Yersiniaceae > Rahnella > Rahnella sp. RcJ3. Next base: position 55,752 of record NZ_QSNX01000022.1, on the reverse strand, counting down.
GCTACTGCCAGAAATAGCGTGGCAAAGAAACGCCAGGTGAGCGGCGGGAACCAGACCACTGCCGCCGCCAGCGATGCGCTGTCGCCCATAGCCATACGCGCAACAAATGCGGCAGCCGTGGCAACAAACAACACGCGCAGATACTGCATAAACGCCACCAGACGGACATCCGCACCGAAATCACCGGCCATCGCGACCATGGCGCTGGCACCGCCGGGTGATGAACCCCACGCGCCGGTCGGGCCGGGTAACTGGCTAAAACGTACCAGCAACCAGCCGGAAAGTCCGCTGGCAAGCAGCGTCGCCACCAGCACCATCAGCACCAGCGGCCAGTCATTGAGTAACGGTGGCAGAATCGAGGGCGACAGACTTTGCGCGATCATACAGCCCAAAATGCCCTGCGATATTTTGAAGAACAGCGGATGAATACGCACGCTGGCACCCAATAAACCCATGACGACGCCGACAATCATCGGCCCGAGCAGGAGCGCAGCGGGAACGTGGAAGGTCTGAAAAATAATGCCCAGAATCAGTGAGGAAACGACGAGGATAAACCACTGCCCCGCCGGAACCATCCTTTCCATCAGCATGGTCGGTTATAACCAGTTTTTACGTTTGAAGTACAGGTAAGGCGCCAGCCCGGCGAGGATCATCAGCGCAATCGCGCCCGGATAACCGAATGACCATTTCAGTTCCGGCATGAATTCAAAGTTCATCCCGTAACTGGAAGCCACCAGCGTTGGCGGCAGGAACACCACCGAAACCACCGAGAAAATCTTAATAATGCGGTTCTGTTCGATGTTGATAAAACCCATCGCCGCCTGCATCAGGAAGTTAACTTTCTGGAACAGGGATTCGTTGTGCGGCAACAGGGATTCGATATCGCGTAATACTTCACGTGCCTGCTCAAGCTGACCTGCGGGTAAACGAGCCTTACGCACCAGGAAATTCAGCGCGCGCTGGGTATCCATCAGACATAAACGCACTTTCCAGCCGATATCTTCCAGTTCTGCCAGCGTGGAAAGTGCAGCATCGTATTCGTCGCCCTGATGCCCTTCCATGATCACGCGGCTGAGTTTTTCCAGATCACTGTAGATATTTTCAATTTCATCCGCCAGTTGCTCTATTTTAGTTTCGAACAAATCCAGCAGCAGTTCATAGGCGTTGCCGTCAACCAGCGTCTGGTTGCGGGCACGCATACGGTAGAGACGAAATGCCGGTAATTCGCGCTCACGCAGGGTATACAGACGACCTTCGCGCACGGTAAATGCCACGGTGCTGTTGCCGGCATGATCTTCGGCATCTTCATAGTAAAAGAAGGAGTGAATGTGCAGGCCGTCTTCATCTTCAAAGAAACGTGCAGAAGCTTCGATGTCGTCCAGTTCAGGACGTGTCGCCAGGCTTTGCCCTAATTCACTTTGAACGCGCTCACGCTCCAGCTCGTCAGGTTCGACCAAATCCACCCACAATGAGGTTTTGAGATCGTCTGACTCGTCCAGCTCTAAACGGGATAAGCGGCTGTTTTCTAATTTAAAAGCACTCAGCATGTGCCCGTTCTCCCAAAAATGACAGAAAGTGGACAACGCGTTGAAGCACAAAAAATCACGGGGTGAGAATTGTCACCGGCGTAATTCAGACCAAATTCAGATCTGACTCACAGCGACAGAACGGGGGTCGCTGACAACCACTAAGGCCATCAGCAAAGAGGAGGGCCTTAGAAGTGGTACCTAATGAACAGGTTATTGAGCCAGTATCTACTGGGTGTGTCCAAGGCGAAGTTCCTCATTGATAATAGTGCGCGCATGTTACGCCGGGAATAAAAAGACTGTCAACCGCGAACAAATCTATTCTGGCAACATTTATGCATAAATTTCAGGCTGGCCTGATAACCTTACCGGCTTATCGGAGGGTGCTTTTTTGGCTACACTCAATGCCCTGATCTCCCCTCACTTTTCAGATACCCAAAATGATTAAGCAGATAAACCAAGATACGTTATGCGACCTGATCACCAAGGCGGCGCATTCACCGCGACTGCGTCAAAATCTGAATATGCATCCGGCGCCTGAAGATGACGTTCAGCGTCTGGCCATCGCCATGGAACCCGGCACTTATGTGCGCATTCACCGCCATCCACACACCTGGGAAATGCTGACCGCCCTGCGTGGTCGCTTTCTGGTACTGATTTACGATAACAGCGGCGAAGTCACCGACCGCCTGTGGCTCGGCGCAGAAACCCGTCTGCTGGAAATCCCGGCCAATACCTGGCACAGCGTGCTATCTCTCGACGAAGGCGGCGTGATTTTTGAAGTGAAACACGGTGCGTATCAGCCAGTTCAGGAACAGGATTATCTGCCAGGCACCGCGCCGGAAGGCGAAGAAGGTGTCAAAGAAATGCTGGAATGGTATGCGAAAGCCGAAGTGGGTGAAACATTTAGCCTCTGACCTTTCGGCTCCTCCCCCTGCGAAGGGGGAGGATGGGAGGGGGTTTTACAGACAAAACAGGAGATTAAGCGCGCTTAAACGTTGGTTTTTGACCTTAATACCCCACCCCAACCCTCCCCTTCGCAGGGGAGGGAGTTAAAAATCAGACGGCTTCGAGGCGGGCGTAGGCGGCAACCAGCCACTTAATCCCTTCGCCCGGGAACGCCACCTGCAGACGGCTGTGTTCGCCGCTGCCTTCCATATTGACGATAGTACCTTCGCCGAATTTAGGATGCACAACGCGCTGGCCGAGTTTGAAGCCGGTGTCGCTGACGCTGGTTGGCGTGCCGACGCTGCGGTTGCTCATCGGGCGTGACACACTGGCGCGCATCCTGACTTCTTCGACACAATCTTCCGGCAGTTCGCCGACAAAACGTGACGGGCGATGAGACACTTCTTTGCCGTATAAACGGCGGGTTTCCGCGTAGGTCAGGGTCAGTTTCTGCATAGCGCGGGTGACGCCGACATACGCCAGACGGCGTTCTTCTTCCAGACGTCCGCCTTCTTCCAGCGACATCTGGCTCGGGAACATGCCCTCTTCCATGCCGACGATAAACACCTGCGGGAACTCCAGCCCTTTGGCCGAGTGCAGTGTCATCAGCTGCGTAGCGTCCTGATTGGCATCCGCCTGCCCTTCGCCTGCTTCGAGCGCGGCATGCGACAGAAACGCCTGCAGCGGCATCAGATCTTCGTCTTCATCCTGATAGCTGAACTGGCGTGTTGCTGTCACCAGTTCCTCTAAGTTTTCGATTCGCGCCTGCCCTTTTTCGCCTTTTTCCTGCTCATACATGATGAACAGGCCGGAATCTTTAATCACCCGGTCAGTCTGCACGTGCAGCGGCATATCTGAGGTTTCATGCGCCAGTGCGTCAACCAGTTCGGTGAAGCGTTGCAGTGAAGATGCCGCACGACCTGCCAGCACTTTTTCCTGCAACAGCGCGCGGGTGGCCTGCCACATGGTCATCTGACGATCACGTGCTGTCTGGCGCACCACATCCAGCGTGCGGTCGCCGATGCCGCGCGTCGGTGTGTTCACCACGCGCTCAAAAGCGGCATCGTCATTGCGGTTCGACATCAATCGCAGATACGCCAGCGCATCTTTGATTTCCTGACGGTCGAAGAACCGCTGACCGCCATAAATACGGTATGGCATCGCCATCTGCAATAAGGCTTCTTCCAGCACACGCGACTGGGCGTTGCTGCGGTAAAGAATGGCGCAATCTTTCAGCGCACCGCCGTTGTCCTGCCAGGTTTTGATGCGGTTAACCACAAAGCGCGATTCATCCAGTTCGTTGAATGCGCAATAGAGTGAAATCGGTTCGCCTTCGCCGTCCTCGGTCCACAGGTTTTTACCCATACGGCCATTGTTGTTTTCAATCAGTGAGTTGGCGGCTTTCAGGATGGTGCTGGTTGAACGGTAGTTCTGCTCCAGACGGATGGTTTGTGCATTCGGGAAATCTTTCAGGAAGCGCTGGATGTTTTCAACCTGCGCACCGCGCCAGCCGTAAATCGACTGGTCATCATCACCCACGATCATCACATTATTGTTGTCACCTGCCAGCAGGCGGATCCACGCGTACTGAATGCTGTTGGTGTCCTGGAATTCGTCCACCATCAGGTTGGTAAAACGTTCGCGGTAATGCTGCAAAATATGCGGCTTGTTCAGCCAGAGTTCGTGGGCGCGCAGCAACAGCTCGGCAAAATCCACCAGCCCGGCACGGTCACAAGCTTCCTGATAGGCCTGATAAATGCGTAACCAGGTCGCTTCAACGGGATTGTTGTAGGTTTCGACATGCTGCGGGCGCAGACCTTCGTCTTTTTTGCCGTTGATGTACCACATCGCCTGACGCGGGGGCCATTGTTTATCGTCGATGTTCAGGGCTTTGATCAGGCGTTTGATCAGACGTATCTGGTCATCACTGTCGAGGATCTGGAAATCCTGTGGCAAATTGGCGTCTAAATGGTGTGCACGCAGCAAACGGTGCGCGAGGCCATGGAAGGTACCAATCCACATGCCGCCCTGACTGGTGCCGATCAGCTGGTCGATACGGTGGCGCATTTCTGCCGCCGCTTTATTGGTAAATGTGACGGCCATAATAGAATACGGCGAGCACTTTTCTACCGCCAGCAACCACGCTATGCGGTGAACCAGCACGCGGGTTTTGCCACTGCCTGCTCCGGCCAGCACCAACAGATTGCTGCGCGGCGCGGCCACGGCTTCACGTTGTTTTTCATTCAGGCTGTCGAGCAGGTCAGAAACGTCCATAGGCACCGTTTGTCAGATGAGAAAAGCACTCACGCGAAAATTATCGCCGCGAATGCATTTCCACTGTGAATTTATACAGAGTAATTTAAGAAGGGATTATAGCAATGCTGTCAGCGATGCCAACTGCGAAATCTCAATATGCGGTAACAGACGGGCATCGTTAATGTGCATCAGGTCGCCTTCGCGCAAATTAATCCAGCATGATTGCATCCCGCAACGCACCGCGCCCGCGACGTCTGTCGTCAGGTCATCGCCCACATGCAGAATGTTTTCCAGCGGGATATCCAGCTTCATCGACGTTTTTTTATACATGTCGGCGTAAGGTTTGGCACGGCCATGATCGCCCGCCCGCAACGTAAACTGGAAATATTGCGCCAGACCACAGGCGTGCGGATCGGCATTGCCGTTAGTGATAGCAACCAGCGGCCAGCGTTCGGCCAGCGCCGCCAGCGCGTCGTGATTTTCCTGCGGAACATAAATCCTGCTGCGCCACTTCGCGAAGGTTTCCATTGTGGCTTTGGTGCCCTGTTCAGCCTCACTGCGACTCAGACCCGCGCGGGTCATCGCCAGCAAAACCGCCTGACGGCGCCATTCGGTGACGTCGTGATAAATCTCCGCGTCCTGCGCCAGTAATTCTGCACGCATCAGGCGGACAGTATCCGGTGCCATATCCGTCAGCGCCGGATGGAAACCCTGCATGAATTTCAGCGTTTCGGTATCGGTACGGCGGATAACGTCGTAATTGTCATACAGCGTGTCGTCTAAATCGAAGGTGATCGCTTCAATGCGTTTCAGCGGACGATAGAACTTCATCAGGATTTTCCTCGTTTTGCGCGGGGATGCGCGGCGTCGTAAACCGTCGCCAAATGTTGAAAGTCGAGGTGGGTATAGATTTGGGTGGTGGACAGATTCGCGTGCCCCAGCAGTTCCTGTACCGCGCGTAGATCCCCGCTGGATTCCAGCACGTGCGTGGCAAAAGAATGTCGTAGTTTATGCGGATGAATATGGCTGTTAACGCCCTGTTTCACGCCCCATTCAGCAAACCGCTTTTGCACGTTACGCGCAGAAATACGGCTGCCTTTGCTCGACAAAAACATCGCGTCATCCTGCGGATTAAAATCAGCGCGGCGTTCCAGCCAGTGTTCGAGCCAGGTGACAGCCGTTCGCCCGATCGGCACTTTGCGCTCTTTGCTGCCTTTACCCAACACGCGCACTTCGCCGGAGGCCATATCGATATGTTTGCAGTCGATACCCACCAGTTCCGAAAGACGCAGCCCGCCGCCATACATCACTTCCAGCATCGCGCGGTCACGCACGGAAAGCGGATCATTGAGATCGATGTCCAGCAGTTTATTCACTTCATCGACATCAAGATTTTTTGGCAAATGCTTGGGTGAACGCGGCGTGGAAATGCCTTTGGCAGGATTGGCGCTTAATACGCCCTGACGCACCAGCCAGTCAAGAAAGCTGCGCAGCGAAGACATGCGCAGCGCCAGACTGGATGGCCCCAAACCGGCGCGTTTACTGCGCGCCAGTAACATGCGGACTTTTGGCGCATCCAGTTGCTGCCAGTGGGAAATACCGATCTCGCCGGAGATGACGATCAGGGCTTCTAACTGGCGGCTGTAATTGGTGGTGGTAAGCGGACTGAGCTGGCGTTCAACATGCAGGTAACGCAGAAACGCCTCGACTGCAGGATAGAGAGGCGATTCGGTGTGATTCATACGCGTTCGATCCAGCGTTCCAGCAGGCCAGGTAACATTTTTGCCAGTTGGTTGAGTAGCACCGTGCCCATTCCTGGCTGATAATGCTGGGGATCACGGCTGCTGAAAATCAGCACGCCCAGCTCACCCTGTTCGCCCATCAGCGACAGTGCGACGGAACCCACGGCTTTCGCCTGCGGCAATAACAGCAGTAATTCCGGACCGTTCAGGCCGCCGAGATAATGCGGCGTTTCGCCCAGACGCTGGATGCGCATGGATTCAAACGCGCTGCGGCTCACCGCAAGATGAGTGAAATCTGATGGCGCGCCGATGCGCCAGCCTTCACTGAACAAGCGCACATTGGCGCCCGCCAGCCCCAGACTGCGTGCCCAGCGTTGCAGGCGGTTAAGCATATCCTGCAAACTGCTGGCCGCCGCAAGCGTGGCCTGAAGCTCGATCATCCGCCCGAACAACGCTTCGTTGACCGAAGCCTGCTCCATCAGCAAGGTAATTTCTTCTTCAAGCTGGGCAATCTGATGACGCTGACGTCCGAGTTGCCATTCAACCAGCGAAATACTGCCTTTCACCGGATGCGGTACGTGCATCTGCTCGACGCTGCGCGCATTGCGAATAAAGAAATCCGGGTTTTGCAGCAGATATTGCATCACGCTGTCATCGTCGAGAGCTATTACCGGTTCAATCTGGTCATCAAGATTGTTCATAGATGAATAAATCCGTCGTAAACATGAGTGGCAGGTCCGGTCATATAAAGCGGATGACCCGGCCCTTTCCAGCGAATGTCGAGGCTGCCTCCCGGCAGTTCCACCTGAACTTCTTCTGCGAGTAAACCTTGCTGAATGCCAACCGCCACAGCCGCGCAGGCACCACTTCCGCATGCCTGTGTTTCACCGGCACCGCGCTCGTACACGCGCAATTTTACGCTTTCCGGGCTGAGGATCTGCATGAAACCGACGTTCACACGCTCAGGAAAACGGTCATGACTTTCCAGCATCGGTCCGAGAACCTCGACTTCTGCTGTCAGCACATCATCCACCTGTAATACGCAATGCGGGTTTCCCATCGACACCACACCGCAAAATACTGTGCGCTCTTCTGCACGCAGAATATAGGTCTTTTCCGGTTTCGCTGCACGGAAAGGCACCTGTTGCGGCTCGAAAACCGGCTCGCCCATGTTGACCTGCACTTCTTCATCTTCGGTGACAGTCAGCACCATGCGGCCGGTCTGCGTGCTGACGCGGATATCACGTTTGTTTGTCAGACCTTTAATGCGGACAAAGCGGGCAAAACAGCGCGCACCATTACCACACTGCGCGACTTCACTGCCGTCCGAGTTAAAAATACGGTAATGAAAGTCTAATTCGGGATCGTAAGGAGGTTCCACCACCAGTAACTGGTCAAAACCTACGCCACGGTGACGGTCAGACAAACGACGGATCAACTCGGGAGAAAAATAGACATTTTGAGTGACGGCATCAACGACCATAAAATCGTTACCCAGGCCGTGCATTTTGGAGAACTGCATAACTGACTCCGTTTACCGCTGGTCAAATCCAGTCGCGATGATCCTTTAAGAAGAGGGTTCTGCCAGCATGGCACGAAACCCCCGACAATTTGCTGGTCAATCTCTGGAGTTCGTCGTGAGGCTTTCTGGTGATACCCCTTTTTCCTGCGACGAACCATCGTTCGCCGTACCCGGAACATTGCTGGTTTTTTGCGTGGCTGATTTTTCCGGCGGTGGGAAATACAACGGCCCTTTAAGTCCGCAACCGGAGAGAGAAAAGAGTATTGTCGCGGCCAGAGACCAGCGTAAAGCGTTTTTCATTTTATGAATGCCCGTAATTCATGCGACCAAGCTCTCTATAATCGCAGGTGGATCATGAAAAGCAACAGGAATCGACAAAACCCCCGGGCACATTTTCAGGGTTTAAAGCGCAGGAAAGCCGGATAATCTGCCACATGTCCGTGATACGGACACCTTTTCTAATGCAACTGGAATTGCTGCTTCAGCCGCGAAGGTTCGACGTCGCTTTCAGGCAAGGTGGCGCAGGCGGCAGAGAGGGCATTGCTGCGAAAAGGGATCACCTGAATCCGGTCATCGAGCGACACAATTTGATAGAACTGCGGCAGGTTGAAGTTAATAAAGCTTGAGCCGTAGGTAAACCGGTCATGGGAAGATGAGTAGAACCGGCTGACATCGCGCACCAGATCCTCTTTGCTGCCTTCGCAGTGGTGATAGACCTCAACACGGTTGGATTCATCAAGAATGTAGATATTAAAGCCGATGTCATCCGAACTGTCTTCGAAGAAGAACTGAATGATCCCTTCGCTGGCGTAGCCGTCAATCACAGCGGGGAGATGCGCCTGATCGGTCTGCAATTTCACCGACAAACCGTGCAGTTTGTTGTTGGAAATCGCGCCATAGAATTCGATCGCATTCTCCAGCTTTTGCACAGAAACGCTGAGACGTTCAAAGAACAGTCCCCAGGTTTGCCCGGCAACACGCACGGCTTTGAAGCGCCCGGGTTCGAGTCGTTTGCTCGACAGGCGAAGCTCAATACATTCCGACACCAGTTGCTGAATCCGCGTACGGATAAGGCCACGTAAATGCTGACTGTAGCAGAACACTTCTACCGATTCCGGCGGTGCAGCATCCTGATGCATTTTGCCCAGAATAGTTTTCAGCGCTTCAAGCACCGCCTGTTCACCGCTGAAATGCAGCGTACGCACTTCATTCCATGAGTTGCGATAGAGCAGGTCAATACTGCCGACCATGCATTGCTGATTCTGCCCGAAACTGAAAACATCCAGCTTACGGAAATCAAAATGCACCACCTGATTGCGGAAAGCTGCGGTCGGATCGTGTTCCAGATTAACGATAATCGCTAAGTGACGAATTTCGCACGGGCTGTACAACGCTTTTGGCGTCGGTGCCGCCAGGCGCAGCGGGAAGTTGTGCGAAACATCCGCCACCAGTTCGCGCAGTTTGGCGATATCACACAAGCTGCCGCTTTTAATGTGCAGACGTGTCGTGGATGTCAGTAGTCCGTTGAAATAGGCCCACGCCACCAGTTTATTCAGATAGCGGTTATATTCCAGCGGCTGGTGGCTGACGATAGATTCCATCGACGGCGACTGATTATACAGATACCAGCCGGTGCGGTTCGCCCGGCCAATCGGCACATGAATAAAGGTTAAATCGCTTTCTGACAGATCAGGTGAAATCTGCGGATTCACCAGCGTGACTTTGCCCGGCAGCGCTTCAAACGCGGCGTACAACTTACGGGTCAGCACGCCGATATCCTGCGGGCTGGCACTGACGCTTAAATTGTTGCGACGGGCAAAGCGGATCAGGTTGCGATAGCTTTGCATCATGGCATCGAGCAGTTCGTTATGCGCTTCGCGCACACGCTCGATTTTCCAGTTCGCCCGGTTATCCAGCATAGCCAGACGTTCTTCATCCCATCCCCATTCAGCCACAAGCTGACTGAGAATTTCACGACGCCAGCCGACCGATGCCCGTGCACGGGAGAGTTTTTCGCAGACTTTTAAATAGAAACAACGGCGGACTAAATCAAGGCGGGTGAAATCTTCAATCTGGGTGAGATAACGGGTCACGCGGTCGAGCATCATACAATAGGAATCAAGCCCGAAGCAGACGATCTCACCCTGATGCAGGCGTTGTTTAATATCCATCGCCAGCAATTGCGTTTTAGGGTATTCCCAGGAGTATGTTTCCAGCAGCAACGTTTTGAGCACCGCTTTATAAGGAGAATCGATACTTTTATACAACTGCCACAAACTCGCGCCGAAATACTCCTCCGCTGACAGCGTACTGAGGCCACCGAGATCGAGCCATTCGTTTGGCGTCAGTGCGCCCTGCGCATACAGCGAAAGCACATATTCGTCGTAATGCGCTTCTTCTTCACCCGGCACCATATTCCATAGAATACGCTTACCGGCCAGACGGACGGCGGTACGGTAGAACTCGTCGAGCAATAAGATGTGCTGCGTTGAACCACAGTCTTCACCACCCAGGCTGCCACTTTCATTGTGGCGGAAGCGGTTTTCGTCGATCAGGAAGAAGCTGACTTCTACGCCCAGCGAGGCCGCCCATTTTTCTAACAGGCTGCATTTTTGCTGTAAGCGGTTACGCTCTTCGTTATCGAGCCAGGACTGATGGCAGACCCAGATATCCAGATCAGAGCTTTGACTCTGGCCAATGGAAGAGGTGCTGCCCATGGAATACACGCCAGTGATCGGCAATTCACCTTTCACAAGAGGTTCGAGCGCGCTGCCCCATTTATCTTCAAGGTCAGTCAGGTAGGTTTGTTGGGATTCATCAGGCGTGAAAACACAGATACCATGCGGAACCTTACCTTCAAGGTATCCCGGCATCAGAGGGTGATGTTGATGTAAAAAGACAGGAAGCAGCTGGTAGACCTGTTGAAACGCAGGACCCATTGCTGCCAGTGCGCGATCTACTCGTAACTGATTGATCGCATCCAATCTTTGCTTCAATGTCTCGATGTAGAGGTACAAGACGTTTCGCCTGATTATGTGTCTGGAAAGAACCCCGTTCCAAATCCGTCATTTATCGTGATGCTTATGCTTTGAACAACCGCGATTGTGCAAATAGTTGACGAATAATTGCTGGAAACGTGATCAATTTAACACCTTGCTGTTTGACCGTAAAGAAAGTAACGCACCACAATTACTCTTCCGCTTCTCTGGATTTTACCGTCTGTTCCGAAACGGAACAAATCTCTTCAACACCCGTTAACCTTCTTTTACGAATGGCTTCTTACGCTGACAGCTTTCTATTGTCAGTGGTAGGATGGGCACAGAGACAGTTAAACGGTAACAAACATGGTAGACAAAATCATTCGAATTGCCACCCGCCAGAGCCCGCTGGCTTTGTGGCAGGCACAATATGTTCAAAGCCGGCTGATGGCCTGTCACCCCGGTTTGCAGGTGGAACTGGTTCCAATGGTGACCAAAGGCGATATCATTTTAGATACCCCGCTGGCCAAAGTGGGTGGCAAAGGTTTGTTCGTCAAAGAGCTTGAACTGGCGATGCTCGATGGCCGTGCGGATATCGCCGTGCATTCCATGAAAGACGTGCCGGTAGAGTTTCCGGAAGGCCTGGGACTGGTCACTATTTGTGAACGCGAAGACCCGCGCGATGCTTTCGTCTCCAATCAGTACGCCAGTCTGGCGGATTTGCCACAAGGCAGTATTGTCGGAACATCGAGCCTGCGCCGTCAGTGTCAGTTGCGTCAGAAACGTCCTGATCTGGTGATCCGTGATCTGCGCGGCAATGTGGGCACCCGCTTATCCAAACTCGATAACGGTGAATACGATGCCATTATTCTGGCTGTCGCTGGCCTGAAACGTCTGGGTCTGGAAAACCGCATCACTTACGCACTGACACCGGAAGAGTGTCTGCCCGCTGTAGGACAAGGTGCCGTCGGTATCGAATGCCGCCTTGACGATCAAACTACCCGCGACTTGCTGGCACCACTGGCGCACCGTGAAACCACGTTACGTGTGCAAGCTGAACGGGCAATGAATATGCGTCTTGAAGGGGGATGTCAGGTGCCAATCGGCAGCTATGCCGAGCTGGAAGGTGACGAGCTCTGGCTTCGTGCGTTGGTCGGCGCACCGGATGGCAGCCAGATGGTGTGTGGAGAACGTCGCGGTCCGGCCGCTAACGCGCACCGCATGGGTGTCGACCTGGCAGAAGAGCTGCTCGCCAACGGCGCGCGCGAAATCCTGCATGAGGTCTATCAGGGGAACGTGCCTAAATGACCATTCTGGTCACCCGCCCCTCTCCGGCAGGAGAAGCACTGGTTAGCCGGCTGCGCGCTCTGGGGCGGGTTGCCTTCCATTCCCCGCTGATTGATTTTGCACCGGGGAACCAGCTCGCATCGCTTCCGAACCTGCTATCCTCATTAAATCAGCAAGATCTGGTGTTCGTGCTCTCGCAACATGCCGTCAGTTACGCTGACCGGGCTTTGCGCCAGTCCGCCACAAACTGGCCGGACACCGTGAATTATTTTGCCATTGGTCGCACCACTGGCCTGATTTTCCACCGGGTCAGCAGCCTGCCGGTTCTCTATCCTCAGGATGGCGAAACCAGCGAGACGTTATTGAATCTTCCGGCATTGCAACGCATACAGGGTAAAAAAGCGCTGATATTACGCGGTAATGGCGGACGGGAGCTGTTAGCCGAAACGCTGACAGAACGCGGTGTCGATGTCACCTACTGCGAATGTTATCAGCGCAGCCCGGTTTACTACGATGCCAGTGAACAGAGTGCACTCTGGCAACGGGCCGGAGTTGATACGCTGGTCGTGACCAGCGGAGAAATGCTGCAACAGTTGTACCAGTTAGTTCCTGATTACTATCGAAATTCATGGTTACTGCGCTGTAATCTGGTGGTGGTCAGTGAACGTTTGGCAGCCCTTGCACGCCAGCTTGGCTGGAGCGCAATTCGGGTTGCTGAGAATGCAGACAATGATGCGCTGATCCGCGCATTACAACTACCTGACTAAGGGATGTGCCAAAATGACGGAACAAAAAAATCCTTCCGCGCCGGATGAGAATGTTGTTATCTCCCCAGCGGTTGAGAGCCCCCAGCCAGACGCTTCCGACCTGGACAAGACGCTGAAAACGTTGCAGAAAAAGCAACGCACCGCGCCGGTACTGGGTGCTATAGCAATTGTATTGGTGATCGCGCTTGGCGCCGGTCTCTATTATCACGGCCACCAGCAGTCGCTGGCGCAGGTTGCCTCAGATGAAGCGCTTTCTGAACAACTCGATGCGCTGCAAAAAACCCAGCAGCAGGACAAACAACAAATCGCTGATCTGCTCGCTCAGCAGCAAAAAACCCGGCAAGAGGCCGATCGTCAGCAGGCTTCCTTTGGTCGTCAGCTAAATGAGCTACAAGACAAAGTCGCCAGCATTTCCGGCAGCGATGCCAAAACCTGGTTACTGGCGCAGGCCGATTATCTGGTGAAACTCGCTGGCCGCAAATTGTGGAGCGATCAGGATGTCACCACCGCTGCCGCACTGCTGAAAAGCGCAGATGCCAGCCTGGCCGACATGAACGATCCGAGCCTGATTGACGTGCGCCGTGCGCTGAACGAAGACGTGGGCAGCCTTTCTGCCGTTGCGCAGGTCGATTTCGACGGCATCATTCTCAAGCTGAATCAGCTATCGAATCAGGTGGATAACCTGCGTCTGGCCGACAATGATACTGACGATTCCCCGATGGACAATGACAGTTCCAGCTTGTCCAGCTCTCTGACCGAATGGCGTCAGAACCTGACCAAAAGCTGGCACAACTTTATGGATGACTTCATCACCATTCGCCGCCGTGATAGCAGCGCAGAACCGCTCCTGGCACCGAATCAGGATGTGTACCTGCGCGAGAATATTCGCTCGCGTCTGCTGATTGCCGCACAAGCCGTTCCGCGTCATCAGGATGAAGTCTACAAACAGTCGCTGGAAAGCGTCTCAACCTGGGTTCGCGCCTACTTTGATACGTCCGATCCTTCGACCAAAGCGTTTCTTGAAGAACTGGACAATCTCAGCCAGCAATCTGTTTCGATGGACGTGCCGGAGGAGCTGAAAAGCCAGCCGATGCTGGAAAAATTGATGCAGACCCGCGTGCGTAACCTGCTTCAGCAGCCCGCCGCCGCCACGCAGGGGGAATAACACATGTTACGAGTTTTCGTGTTGTTCCTGATTGTGTTTGCCGGGATTATTGTCGGCCCGATTCTGGCCGGCCATCAGGGCTATGTCCTGATCCAAACCGACAATTACAATATTGAAACCAGCGTCACCGGTTTAGTCATCATGCTGATCGTGCTGATTGTGGTGCTGTTCTTGATTGAATGGATCCTGCGCCGCGTTCTGCGTACCGGTGCCCGTACCCGCGGCTGGTTTGCCGGGCGCAAAAGCTCTAAAGCGCGTAAGCAAACTCACGCAGCTATGCTCAAGCTGGCGGAAGGCGATCATCGTCAGATGGAGAAATTGCTGGCGCGCAATGCTGATCACGCCGAACAGCCGGTGGTGAACTATTTACTGGCAGCGGAAGCGGCGCAGCAGCGCGGCGACGATATCCGCACCAATCAGTATCTGGAGCGGGCGGCAGAAATCGCGGATATCGACCAGATGCCGGTCGATATCACCCGCGTACGTATCCAGCTGGCCAGAGGTGAAGTTCACGCAGCACGCCATGGCGTTGACCGTTTGCTGGGTCAGTCGCCACGTCATCCGGAAGTTTTACGTCTGGCAGAGCAGGCTTATCTTCTGACCGGCGCTTACGGTTCACTGCTGGAGATTTTACCGTCGATGGCGAAAGCCGATATTCATACCGACGATGAAATTCGTGTGCTTCAGGAGCAGGCTTATATCGGCATGATGAATCAGCTGATGGCTGAAGAAGGCAGCGAAGGCCTGAAGCGCTGGTGGAAAGATCAGAGCCGTAAAACCCGTCATGAAGTGGCCCTGCAGGTCGCAATGGCAACGCATCTGATTGAATGCAACGATCAGGATCTGGCACAGGAAGTGATCCTCGACGGGCTGAAACGCCAGTACGACGATCGGCTGGTCGCGCTGATGCCGAAGCTGCGTTCGGGTAATCCTGAGCAACTGGAAAAAACACTGCGTCAGTTGATCAAACAGAATGGCACAACGCCGCTGCTGAGCAGCACGCTAGGTCAGTTGCTGATGAAGCACGGTGAATGGCAACAGGCGAGCGAAGCCTTCCGTGAGGCGCTGAAACAGCGTCCTGACGCGTATGATTACGCCTGGCTGGCTGATGCGCTGGACAAGCTGCATAAACCGGCAGAAGCAGCGGAGATGCGCCGTGAAGGGCTGATGCTAACCCTGAATAATTCGCAGCAACAGTAATAACCTTGCTGTCTGTAAAAGGCTCCTTCGGGAGCCTTTTTTATGTCGGTCGTAAATTTCAGACAAAAAAAACACTTGTCTGGAAGACAAGTGTTTAAAAACAATCAGGTCTAGGACAACAGATTTAGTGCCTCACTCAACGTTTTGCCTTCTGGATGATAGCGCTTGCGCGTTATCGGTCAGGATGACAATAGGCACTGTAAATTGGCTCTGCATCATTCCCAGGTTTATGAAGCCGGAGCAAACATAATAGGTGGAATGAGCATCTACGGCGAGAATATTGCAGGACGCGTGCCAATATGGCAAGAGTCCGTTTAAAATTTTTTATTTAACTGATAATTAACAGCTTTATTTTCACTAACCCTCAGCAGTCAATTTTTGGAAAGCCAGAGACTTCCCGTTAAACCGCCATTCTGTCGCCAGTGAGCGACGTGTGAATGTCAGCTTATGTGAAGCTTTATTTATCAATAAGATAAGTGTCTCCTGCAAGAGACAGGCATACAGCGGAATGTCGCAGATAAACAACAGGGTGAGTTGAGAAACTCCAGACGAAAAAAAACCTGCTTTAAAAAAGCAGGTTTCTTCGAATGTGGTCGGCGAGAGAGGATTCGAACCTCCGACCCACTGGTCCCAAACCAGTTGCGCTACCAAGCTGCGCTACTCGCCGATGTCGTGCATCTTACTACTTTCTGACGCTAACTGCATCATTTAAATGTATTTTGTGTGTGGTGCGAAGGGAGGGACTCGAACCCTCACATCCGAAGGACACTAACACCTGAAGCTAGCGCGTCTACCAATTCCGCCACCATCGCATGTCACAATCACAAAATCATTTTTAGAGTGGGGTGGCTAATGGGACTCGAACCCACGACAACTGGAATCACAATCCAGGGCTCTACCAACTGAGCTATAGCCACCATATCTCTAACTAACGTGAATTGTCTGACTTCAACATTCCACCGCAACTCTAGCGCATACTAAATGGTGCGCCCGACAGGATTCGAACCTGAGACCTCTGCCTCCGGAGGGCAGCGCTCTATCCAGCTGAGCTACGGGCGCTTAGCGCCGTTGCGGGTGGGGATACTACGGTTTTAACGCTTGGCTGTCTAGTGCTTTTTATCAGAAATATTGCGTTTGATTACGCTTTATCCAATACGAAGTAAAAGTAAGCATCTTGCCTTCCCCACCCGTGACTTACGACGTTATTTTGCTTTTTCTGCCGTCAGCGCAGCGCGCTTATGCATGCCGAGACCGAAGTATATCAGCGAGACTGCCGCGATAAAAATACCGCCGACCAGTAAAGAAACCCGCGTATCCGGATTAATCGCCATACCGACCAGCACACATGCCAGGAAAATCAGCGTCAGGTAGTTGGTATAAGGGAAGAGAACCGATTTAAACGGATGGTTTTTCAGTTTCTCTTTATGTGCATCACGGAAACGTAACTGGCTGATCAGCACCACAAACCACGGCACCATGCCCGGCAGTACGCTGGCGCTGTAGACATACACAAACACTTTCTCAGGATTCGGGATGATGTAGTTCAGGCACGAACCGACCAGCAGACACAAAATGGTGATGGCAATACCGTAAACCGGCACACCACTTTTCGAGACATTGCTCAGAAACGCAGGCAACTGCCGATTCTTAGACAGTGCATAAAGCATACGTCCGCAGCTGTACATACCGCTGTTACAGCCGGACAACGCCGCCGTCAGCACCACGAAGTTGATAATGCCAGCCGCCGAAGCAATGCCAATCTTCGCGAATGTCAGGACAAACGGGCTGCCGTGTGTGCCCATTTCGTTCCATGGGAAAATGGTGATGATGACGAAAATCGCACCGACGTAGAAAATCAGGATACGCCACAGGATATTGTTGATAGCGCGTTTGAGCGTAACCTGCGGATTCTTCGCTTCACCGGCGGTAATCCCCACCAGTTCCACGCCCTGATAGGACGCCACAACGATACACAGCGCAAACAGGAAACCTTTCCAGCCGCCTGCGAAGAAACCACCGTGCGCAGTCAGATTGGCAAAACCGACCGCTTCGCCGTGATTGCCAAAGCCGAAGAAGATTACCGCCAGCCCCACCACGATCATCACAATGATGGTGGTGATTTTGATCAGCGCAAACCAGAACTCCATTTCGCCATACAGTTTAACGGCGGCAAGGTTCGCGGCGGCTACAATCGCCACAGCCATCAGCGCGGGGATCCACTGTGGTAAATCCGGGAACCAGTATTGGGCGTATACTCCGATAGCGGTGATTTCAGAAATCCCCACTGCTATCCACATAAACCAGTAACTCCATGCGGTCAGGTAGCCGTAATATGGCCCAAGATATTTATGGGCGTAGACGGCGAACGAACCGGCAACGGGCTCCAGGTGCAGCATCTCGCCCATCGAGCGCATGATAAAGAAGACGAACACGCCCGCCAGAATATAGGCCAGCAATACTGACGGCCCGGCCCATTTCAGGGTACTGGCCGCGCCCATAAATAATCCAACCCCGATGGTGCCGCCGAGCGCTATCAGCTCAATATGTCTCGCTTCAAGCCCCCGGTGTAGCCCACCCTTTTCCTCTTGATTCGCCATAGTTCCTCAGTTTCTCTTTAATTGTGTTTGCCTTCCGGAATGACCGAAATGTTATTTTTATTTGTGATGATGCCCATATAGGGCGGAAAAACGGCGCTATGGTTCCGCATTTCAGCATGAGTTGCAAATCACAATTGAGAAAGATCCGCACGGGTAGACATGTCAGGGTGAAAACGACAGTAAACGATGGAGTGAAATGAGAGGTAAAACGCCGCGCTGAAGATCAGCCACGGCGCAAGTATTACAGACGACCGGTGTAGTAATAACGGATAAATTTAAGCAGTTTGAGCTGACGACGTAAACGGCTCGGCTGTAAAATCAACCGGTAGAGCCATTCCAGCCCCAGATTTTGCCAGATTTTAGGCGCACGTTTAACATGTCCGGTAAAGACGTCATAGGTTCCGCCGATGCCCATATAAAGCGCATCAGGATGCACAAGGCGGCAATCGCGCATCAGGATTTCCTGTTTTGGTGAACCCATTGCCACGGTCACGATAGCCGCGCCGCTGCTTTTCACCCTTTCGAACAATGCCTCGCGCTGTTCCGGCACAAAATAACCATTCTGGCTACCGACAATATTGACGTTCCACTTGGCGCGCAGCTTTTCTTCTGTCTGCGCCAGTACTTCCGGCTTACCGCCTATCAGAAAGACCGGTGTTCCTTCACGGCCTGCTCGCTCCATCAGCCCTTCCCAGAGGTCAGCACCCGCGATACGCGAGACGTGTGACTGCGGGTATTTACGCCGTATAGCCCGCACAATGCTGATCCCGTCAGGGTACTTAAATTCCGCGTGCTCGATCAGCGTACGCATTTCAGGATTGCTTTCGACCGTCAGCACTTTCTCTGCATTTATCGCCACCAGCGAACCGTTTTTCACCTGATGACCGGCAAAAAGATAATCGAGAAAATGCGCCATATTGCGAAAGCCCCAAAGGCGGATCCCACGGATGTCGTATTGCGGGATTTTATTCTCCAAATTCATCCATCTTCCTTACTGCCAAAGGCTCCATGAGGTTTTTCCTGACCGGCATTTTGGCACGTATCAGCCCGGCAGCGTCAAACATCCAGTACAACAGTTTTGCGACAATCAGGCAGGCGCCGAATACGACACAGAAAAACACCACCCGCGAGAAAAAGGAATCCACGCCTTCGCGGGCAAGTACGATCATATTGAACACAGCACCAAAGCAAAAACTTTGCAAAATGGCGGCCTTATAAATGTTGGTGTCGGCTTTGCCTTTTTCATAAAGCCAGTCGAACCATTTAATGATCATGCCCACAGCCACTGCGCCAAGCGGGATAAACCAAACTCCGCCCATCACAACCAGTGAGCCAATTAGCGTCGGCGAAATGGCCAGACCGGAATGGTTGTCGAGCACATCCCAGGTGAAATAGTTGGCCGTGTTGAGCACTACGCCCGGACGGTCATGCCACAGCCAGCCGGGGATAAAGACGTAGAAATCACGGACAATAGGCGCCAGCCCCTGAAAACTGATTTTGTCGTAATTTTGCAGCAACAGCCCCAGATTTTCCCATGGCGAGAACGTATCACGCGTCAGATAAAGGAACGTGTAAATCGCCTCAGGGCCGCTGACATTCAATCCGTAGCGTTTAAGTGCCAGCCAGAACATACCAACGATACCCAGTACGCCTGCCGCCGCCAGCATCCACAAACTAATCCAGCCGCGTACAATGCCGATAAACAAAAACAGTGCGAACGCGATGATAATATTCGCGCGCGTCCCGCCGACGATGATGTACGTCAGCAGGCCAAATGCGACGGTACTCACCAGGAAAAACAGCCAGCGCTGCGGATTGGGTTTGAGGAAGAACACCACCAGCATCGCCGGCAGGAAGAAATAGAAGAAGCGTTTAAGCGCAACTCCGGACACATCACTGGAAAAAATCTGGCTGTACGACTTGAGCTTAAACAGCAAAAAGCCGTTATGCGCAAAGAAAATAGAAACCGTCACCACCGCAATCAGCGCCAGCAACATCCAGGTGAGATGGGTTTCGACACGGTTCATCGTAAACAGCGGGCGGGACGGGCCTTCATGTTTCGCCCTGAGCCGCGTTTTATAGCTGACATAATAAATACCGTAAAAACAGGTTGCGGCCAGCATCGCCTGTAACAGGTTTTCAACCGGTACGACGTTGACATCGAACTGGAAAACCAGCAGACAGGTCAGCGGAAAACCAAAATAAAATGTCAGCAGATACAACAGCGAAAACAGGACGTTGAAGTTAAAACGTACGCGGCGGAATTCTTTATAAGTCAGCGTCAGAATGAACAACAGCGAGAACGCATAAACGACAGACAGGCCGCCAAGCTGTGCCATTGTCATGATGTTTCTCCTGCCGCCAGCAGTAATGCCTGTTGCCAGCCCGCGATGTAATTCGGGTTGAAGAAGGCGATATTCTCCCGATCCGTGTTCAGCAACTGACGGCGCGCTTCGGCCACGGTTCTGGCATCCAGCGCATCACCATAAAACAGTACCGGCAGATTTTGCTCCGCCAAATCCTGCCAGAACGGGTTCTGACGGCTGACCACAAACGGCACGCCGAACTGAATCAGCAAACACTGCGTCCCGATACCCTGCTGGCGGTCGAAAATAAAATACCCCAGCGAGCAACGGCGCAGCACATCAAGATAATCAGCAAAAGGCATCGAGCCAGTCATCACTTCAATGTTTTCGGGCGCAAACAGTTTCAACGCTTCACTGTGCACCTGGTCGATGTACGCATGATTATTGGCCGGATACCCCATCGGGATAATCACCCGGATATCCGCACCAAACTGCTGATGCAACGAACGCAGCGCTTCAATATGTCGGTTAGTGCGGTCACCGGAATTGCCGACCAGCACCGTCATCGGCCCTGTCGGTTCAGGCTGACCGGCTGGAAGCGTCAGTGACGGATCCATGCGCGTCGGAAAATACAGTAATGAGGACGGTACACGCGGATGTCGCTGATGGAAATAAATCAGATCGCCGCGGGTAGCGAAAACATGGCCGATACGTCCCTGTGCCAGACGACGCATCAGATAGAACAGACGGAATTTCAGACCCCCTGCCGATTCATAAAGATCGGCACCCCAGATGTGCCAGCTGGCCTGTTGCGACTTAATTTTGCCGGTCAGCAGCGCCAGCCAGAGCGTCGGGTTGAACTGACCATGGAAGAAGAAGTGATGTGTGCGATCCTGGGCGCGGGAAATAACCGCATCGGCCAGCGATTTTTTGTCCGGATAAACACGAATATCCAGACGAGTGAATTCAGCAAATGCTGATGCATCCGCTGCCGCCACCATAAAATGATAAATCAGCTTTTCAGGCGCACATTCGGCCAGAACATCATTAAAAAAGCGCAGCACGGTGACATTATGGTGGGGAATGTCAGATCCCAAAACGTGAATCAGCGTTGTCATGCTCGTCTACGATAAATAACAAATACGGTACAGCACAGGGCGAAATAAACGACATACGTCGCCATATACGCTTGCGCGGCGCCAAGAGAACCCCGTATCGGGATCAACCAATGTGAAAAACCCGTCAGTAACGCAAACTGGCTGATTTCAGTCAGCACGTAAAAGCGCAGAGACGCTCTCGCAATCACCAGATAGCCAAAAACATACGAGCCGACTTTCAGTACGTCACCGACTAACTGCCAGGCAAACAAATCGCGCATTGCGATAAATTGTGTTGAAAACAGCAACCAGATGGCGAAGTCGCGCAGCAGCCAGACAGTAAAACTGACGGCCGCCACGGCGGGCAGAACAAATTTTAGCGACTTAACGATTTCACGCGAGACATCGCGTTTGTCAGTCATGCGCGATAACGTCGGCAATAAATACACGCTGAAAGAAGCGGTGATAAACTGCAAATAGGCATCAGAAATACTGCTGACGCCCTGCCAGATCCCCACATCCTTCCAGCTGTAATGCTCCGCCAGCAGATTTCGCATCATCACATACGCCACGGGCAACGTAACAGACGTGATCAGCGCCATCAGGGTAAATTTCCCCAAATGGCTGGCGATAAAGCGATCCCAACCCGGTTTTAAGTAGGCCAGCGGAAAGGTTTTTCGTCGCCACACCATGCCACCCGCAGGGAGTATTACCAGTGCAGGCACCAGCGCCAGCCCGGCCAGCGCGCCTTCATAGCCACCCAGTTTGAAACACAACAGATAGGCCAGTAAACCAATCAGACTGCCGCCAATCACGGCCAGCGCATTACCCATCGCATCACGATAACCTTTCAGGATGGCCTGAAAGTAGTTGGCGTAAGCAATGCCCATCTGGATAAAGGCCACGGCCCGGACAACGGCCTGATAGCGATCGTGCCCGAACAACCCGACACTGATGGGCCCGGCGGCCAGCAAAAAGATGGTGGCCAGCAGCGTCGAGAAACCCAAAATCAGCGAAGACGACGTGCCGAGTACGGCTTTAAGCCGCTCAGGATCCTGATGATATTCGGCAACGTATTTGGTTATACCATTGAAAATACCTGCACCGGACAGAACGCCAAGTACGGTTACGAGCTGGCGGAAATTGCCTGCCTGCCCCACGCCTTCAGGGCCGAAGGTTACGGCCAGCAATTTCACCACCAGCAACCCGGCACCAATTTTAATCAGCGTAGAACCGGCGGTCCAGACTGATGCTTTTGCCAGCGACATATCAGGCGAAATATTGCAGCATGGCCGCAATCACGACGCGCTGCGTGTCATCGGTCATGTTGTAAAACAACGGTAAACGCACCAGCCGCTCACTCTCTTTTGTCGTGAAACGATCGACACCCGCGAAACGACCAAAATTTTCGCCCGCCGGACAAGCATGCAGCGGGATGTAATGGAATACGGTGAGAATATCGGCCGCTTTCATGTGACGAATAAAGGCATCGCGGTCGTCGATATCGTTCAGGCGCACATAGAACATATGGGCGTTTTGCACACAATCTTGTGGAACCGAAGGCAACTGAATGCGGCCTGCATCGGCCAGATCCTGCAACACCTCATAATACTGATTCCAGATTGCCAGACGGCGCTGATTAATCTTTTCAGCCGCATCCAGATTTCCCCACAGATACGCAGCCTGCAAATCGGACATCAGATAGCTGGAACCAATGTCGCGCCAGGTGTATTTATCCACCTGACCGCGGAAGAACTGGCTGCGGTTGGTGCCTTTTTCACGAATGATTTCAGCACGATCAATCAGGGCCGGATCATTAATCAGCGTGGCACCGCCTTCGCCGCCCGCCGTGTAATTCTTGGTTTCATGGAAACTGAAGCAACCGATATGGCCGATCGTGCCCAGCGCTTTGCCTTTGTAGGTCGACATCACGCCCTGCGCCGCATCTTCCACCACAAACAGATGATGTTTTTCGGCGAGCGCCATAATGGTGTCCATTTCACAGGCCACGCCCGCGTAATGCACCGGGACAATCACTTTCGTTTTCTCCGTGATAGCCGCTTCAATCAGGGTTTCATTAATATTCATGGTATCCGGGCGGACATCCACAAACACGATCTTCGCACCGCGCAAAACGAACGCATTGGCCGTCGAAACAAACGTGAAGCTCGGCATAATCACTTCGTCGCCGGGCTGAATATCCAGCAGCAACGCGGCCATTTCCAGCGAGGCCGTACAGGACGGCGTGAGCAAAACTTTCGGACAGTTGAAACGCTGTTCAAACCATTTCTGGCAGCGCAGGGTAAACCCGCCGTCACCGCACAGTTTGCCGCTGTTCATTGCCTCGCGCATGAAATCAATTTCAGTACCCGCAATCGGTGGCGCATTAAAAGGGATCATCGTTTCACCTGTACAACCAGTACGCCGTGCGGATAACTTTGCCACCGCTGGCGAGATAAAGATTTAAGGCCGCGATATTGCCGGTTTGCGTGGCCACATACATTCGCGACACGCCCTGTTCAGCACACCATTTTTTCGCAGCCGCCATTAACTTTTTGCCCGCTCCCTGCCCCTGATATTCAGGTCTGACAGCCAGCAGGCCAATTCTTGCTTCGTCTTGCGAAATACGACGCAAGGTGACAAAACCCAGCGCATTGCCCTGCTCGTCATCGGCCCAAAGACAAAGATGGTCGAACGTACCCAGCACCGCCTTTTCCGACCACATCGCATAGAAACGGGCGCTGTCATCAGGCTGATACCAGGGCGCGCGAAAACGGCTGAGATGAAAAGCCTGACGGGCAATCGCGGTCACATCCGCAATATTGTCCGGTACCGCCAGACGCCCGGCCATCAGCGCATTATCTTGCGTCGTCACCGCGACACAAATGTCCGTTTCACCTTCTGCCAGCCGGAAACCCAGCGCAGAAAGTGCGTCCAGCGTGTGCGTTTGTGACGCATCCACTTTCGACTGCACCAGCGCATATTGTTCCAGCCTCTGCGGCGTGATTTCACCGGCAGAGGCCTCTGGCGTCAGACGCGCACTGTTGAGCTGGAAGAAATCACTCTCCCATTCGAGCGGGGCGATATTGCCGTGCAAAGGCAGGTTTATCGCCATACGCCTTTGGTATCCACAATCCATGACTGCCGGACCTGATCAGCAGGGATCGCTTTGAACGGCTTGTGATCGACTAACATCACCAGCAGATCGGCTTCTTCCAGCGCGCGATCAAGGGGATGTAACGTCACTTTGTCCGCCAGAGAAGCAGGAAGCTGATGCACATTAGGCTCAACCGCCCAGGTTTCTCCGGCGTGCCAGTCGGCAATCAGGTGCGTCACTTCCACTGCCGGGCTTTCACGGAGATCGTCAATATTCGGTTTAAACGCCAGACCAAAGCAGGCGATTTTGATGTCGGCTGCACGTTTGCCCGTGGTAGTCAGGCAATCTGCCAGTGCCGCTTTCACGCGCTCCACCACCCAGTGCGGTTTGCTGTCGTTCACTTCACGCGCCGTGCGGATAATTCTTGCCAGCTCAGGGTTTTGCGCAACAATGAACCACGGATCAACCGCAATACAATGCCCGCCCACACCCGGCCCCGGCTGCAAAATATTTACCCGCGGATGGCGGTTCGCCAGGCTGATCAGTTCCCAGACGTTAATGCCCTGCGCATCGCAAATCAGCGACAATTCGTTAGCAAAGGCAATGTTTACGTCACGGAAACTGT
The DNA here is from genome assembly GCF_009498575.1 of Rahnella sp. RcJ3. Taxonomy (NCBI): domain Bacteria; kingdom Pseudomonadati; phylum Pseudomonadota; class Gammaproteobacteria; order Enterobacterales; family Yersiniaceae; genus Rahnella; species Rahnella sp. RcJ3. The sequence continues at coordinate 30,639 of NZ_QSNX01000022.1, read as the reverse complement.
TTTCCGTCAGCTTGCACATTTCGGCAGTGCGGGAGTGGGTAATAACACATTCGCCTTCGAGAAAAATGTTATACAAATCGCTGGCACGCCGTGAACAAACTGATGTCATGCCACCAATCACGCGGTCATTTTTAATCAGTTCAACCATCACCTGCCCTGGCAACACGCGCTCCGGGCAATAGGCAATATTGATATCGGATTGCTCACCGGCCTGCTGAGGGAAGCTCAGGTCAGGGCGGACTTCTGCCAGCCAGGCGGCCATTTGCTCTGTCGCACCCACTGGTGACGTGGACTCCAGAATGATCAGATCGCCTTTTTTCAGAACCGGCGCCAAAGAACGTGCCGCAGATTCGACGAATTTCATATCCGGTAAATGATCGCCCTTAAATGGCGTCGGGACAGCGATCAGGAAAGCATCCGCAGGTTCAGGCTGAGTCACTGCCCGCAAAAATCCCGCATCAACCGCCTGTCTGACCAGAAGGTCGAGATCGGGTTCAACAATGTGGATCGCACCGCGGTTAATCGTCTCCACGGCATGCTGATTGATATCAACACCCACCACCTTTTTCTGGCGTGAGGCAAAAGCGGCGGCGGTTGGCAGACCGATGTAGCCCAGTCCGATAACAGAGATAGTGTTAAAACTCATTGTGATACCCAATGATTTTTCAATGCGTCAAGAATGTGGCGGCAGGCATGCCCGTCGCCGTAAGGATTGTGCGCCCGGCTCATGCTGTTGTATTCGTTTTCATCGTTCAGCAGACGGTTCACTTCCTCGACTATTTTAGCGGGATTTGTACCCACCAGCCGGACTGTTCCGGCATCAACCGCTTCCGGACGTTCTGTGGTTTCACGCATCACCAGCACGGGCTTGCCCAGTGAAGGCGCTTCTTCCTGCACGCCGCCGGAGTCGGTCAGGATCAGATAGGCTTTATCCATCAGATAAACGAACGGCAGATAATCCTGAGGGTCAATCAGCACGATATTGTCGATGCTTTGCAGAATGCGGTTCACCGGCTCGCTGACATTGGGGTTGAGATGCACCGGATAAACAATTTGTACATCAGGGTGCTTGCACGCAATTTCCGCCAGGGCCGAGCAAATCCGCTCAAAGCCTTCGCCAAAACTTTCACGGCGGTGGCCCGTCACCAAAATCAGCTTTTTGTTCGCATCAAGAAATGGATAGTTATCAGCCAGTTGCTGGGCCAGCGAGGCATCGCTGTTAAAGCGGTCGCGAACCCAGAGCAGTGCATCAATCACCGTATTTCCAGTGACAAAAATATTCTCTCCGGCAATATTTTCCCGCTGCAAATTGGCACTGGCATTCTCGGTGGGCGCAAAGTGCCATTTCGCCAGATGACCTGTTAACAGGCGATTGCCTTCTTCCGGCCACGGAGAAGACAGATCTCCGGTACGCAGGCCTGCTTCAACATGCCCGACGGGGATCTGGTGATAAAACGCCGCAAGGCTGGCGGATAACGTCGTGGTGGTATCACCGTGAACCAGCACAATGTCAGGCCTGAACTCATCCAGAACAGGCTTAAGCCCGGTCAGGATCCGGCTGGTAATTTCTGTCAGACCCTGCCCTGGTTTCATGATGTTGAGATCATAATCCGGAGTAATTTCAAAGAGGCGCAATACTTGATCGAGCATTTCACGGTGTTGAGCCGTAACACAAACTTTAGATTCAAAAGCCGCATCCTGCGACAAAGCAAGCACCAGCGGGGCCATTTTGATGGCCTCCGGACGAGTGCCGAAAATCGTCAACACTTTCACAATGTGTTTCTCTTATTTTTACGGCGAGTCAGGGCAACACCAGCCCCGATTAAACCACCGACAATGCCCCACATAATCATCAGTAATGCCCGGCGCGGGCTGTCACGTTTTACAGGTTCTTCAGGCGTTCTCAAATAACGATAAGTCTGGAATTTTGCCGTAAGCGTTGGCCCGACGTTGAGGGTCGACAGCATCGCACGGTTCTGATCGTAGTCCAGATCATACCCCGGACCGGATGCTTGCAGTAATTCAAGACGGGCCTTGAGCATGGGCACACCCAGCAGGAACATATCGGAATCCGGTAATTCTTCAGCGGGGGTGTCAGTCACACTTTTATGAATGTTTTGCTGCTGAGCAATCTTCAGTGCCTGCTCGGTATTATGCGTGGTGCGCTTGAAAATAGTCTGAGCAACTTCTTCCTGACGTTTGACCTGCGCTTTCATTGACTGCGTTCGTGCCGCCCACGCGCCTTCCAGTTCATCATACAGATGCTGTGCAGCACGCTGGCTGGCAAAATCGACATACTGGCGTAAAAGCTTATTAGCATCAGCGGCGTTTTCCGCAGTGAGTTTCACAATATCGTTCGGCACTTTCGGTACATCACGGGCAGTAAACTGAATGTCATTGATCATTTCATCCAGCAAAACGGCATCAGCACGCGCATCATTTTCCTGACGTTGCTTGTAATAAGGGCTATGCAGCCAGAAATCCCGGCGGGTGTCATAAGCCGCGAGTTGCATGACAAACTCGTTGTAGGCTTCATCAGAAATGGGTGGCCTGCTGGCGTCTGACTGCGGCGCGTTATGCACATCCAAATTACGCAGAAACTGTGCCTGCGAGAAATAGGACGAAAGATTATTGACCGTAGGTCGATCCGTGATCGCCGTGGAACTCCATTCCTGTTTCATCAGGTAAGACGAACCCAGGGCGATTAAGGCAAAGAGTATCGCCAGACCTGCAATCCAGAATTTTCCGTTCCATAAAGTGCAGCACAACCCACGGATATCAAGCTCGTTCTCGATGGCGTGTTCGTTCTGGTTTCTCATCATTTCTGGTTTATCCACAGCCAGTATGCCCTTGCTTAAAAGAGTGATTATTGATTAGAGGAACGGCGCAAACGTCTTTTAACCCGTTTAATAAACCGCGCCACGCGCCAGGCGTGCTTGATGCAAATGCCGTACACCAGGAAGGCAACGAAGAATAAAGCCAGCATTATCCATTCGGGAACAAAACTCAGATGTTCGCCCACCACGCCAATCCCCGCCAGAATGGCGGCAGCGACGGTAATTAAGACGAAAGCCTGGCGAGAAGTAAAACCTGCACGCATGATCAAATGATGAATGTGCTGACGATCCGCTGAGAACGGGCTCATTCCTTTGCGAAGGCGTCGGTACATGATGGCAACCATGTCCATCAGGGGAATAGCGATAAGCCAAAGTGCCGTCACCGGATTCATCGGATGAGATTCACCTTGCGTACTTTGCAGGAGGATCCAGATGACAGTAAACCCTATCAGCGTGCTGCCAGCGTCACCCATAAAGACTTTGTAACGGGGCCCTAAAACACCCAGATTGAGTAAAATATAGGGGATGATCGCGGCAATCATCGCGAAGCACCAGAACGCGAGTTCCATGTGTCCGCTGTCGTACATGATAATGCCTAACGAACCAAAGCTGACACAAGACAAGCCACCCAGTAAGCCATCAATACCGTCGACCATGTTGAAGGCATTAATAGCAGCCCAAACGGCAAACAGGGTGACAAGATAGCCAAACGGGCCTAATACCATTTCCCAGGGACCAATCAGATGTCCGAGGCTGCGAAGGGTGAGGTTAGCAAAACTCATCATCGCAACAGCGACCACAGCCTGAACCATCGCCCGGGTTTTGACACTGATATCGAAACGGTCATCCAGACCACCGACTAATACCAGTAGTCCGGCGCAGGCAAGGTAAAGATAGCCATGGGGGATGGTATAACTGGTGATCAGAAAGGCAAAGCAAACGCCAGCAAATACAGAGATCCCACCCACCAGTGGGATCAGTCCCTGGTGACGCTTACGAAAATTTGGCTTATCAACAAGTCCGATTTTATTCGCTACCTTCCGGGCAACGAATAAAAAGAGGAATGAAAATACGAAAACAACAGCTAGCTCAGTACTCATATTGAGTAAATTCACAGTTAAGAATTCTCTTCTGCAAAAATAAGGTGTGTGGAGTCGAAAGCATCATAAACCTCACAGCCTTAAATCATATCCTATGGTGGCAGTTATGGTTTTGTCTCGGGCAAGACCTTATCTGCTGCCATTTCTTGGGCAATCAACCGACAAAGTAAAGAAAGGGCACGTGGAAAACCATCAGCTATTATCCGAATAGTCTGACAATCTTCCCAAAGTAGCATTATGGTAGCCACCAAAAGCAAAAAACGCCACGACTGTGCGTGGCGTTGATCTGACGTTACACCAAATTACGAACGTTTCATCATGTCGAAGAAGTCGTCATTTGTCTTAGTCATTGCAAGCTTGTTGATGAGGAATTCCATCGCATCAATCTCACCCATCGGATGAATGATTTTACGCAGGATCCACATTTTTTGCAGTTCTTCAGAAGTGGTCAACAGCTCTTCTTTACGGGTACCAGAGCGGTTGTAGTCGATGGCAGGGAATACACGTTTTTCAGCGATTTTACGCGCCAGATGTAATTCCATGTTACCGGTACCTTTAAATTCTTCATAGATAACTTCATCCATTTTAGAACCGGTATCGACCAGCGCAGTAGCGATGATGGTCAGGCTGCCGCCCTCTTCCACGTTACGCGCAGCACCGAAGAAACGTTTTGGACGGTGCAAGGCGTTGGCGTCCACACCACCGGTCAGTACCTTGCCTGAAGCCGGTACCACGGTATTGTAAGCACGTGCCAGGCGGGTAATGGAGTCCAGCAGAATGATCACATCTTTCTTATGCTCAACCAGACGCTTCGCCTTCTCGATCACCATTTCGGCGACCTGAACGTGTCGGGATGCCGGTTCGTCAAAGGTGGAAGCGATAACTTCGCCTTTCACCAGACGCTGCATCTCGGTCACTTCTTCCGGACGTTCGTCAATCAGCAGAACCATCAGTACGCAATCAGGGTGGTTATACGCAATGCTGGTCGCGATGTTTTGCAGCAGCATGGTTTTACCGGCTTTCGGCGGCGCAACAATCAGACCACGTTGGCCACGGCCAATTGGAGACGCTAAGTCCAGTACGCGAGCGGTCAAATCTTCTGTTGAACCGTTACCCCGTTCCATACGCAGACGTGAATTTGCGTGCAGAGGGGTTAAGTTTTCAAACAGGATTTTGCTGCGGGCGTTTTCTGGTTTGTCGTAGTTAACTTCGTTAACTTTCAACAGGGCAAAATAACGTTCACCTTCTTTAGGTGGGCGGATTTTACCGGAAATGGTGTCGCCAGTACGAAGGTTGAAGCGGCGGATTTGGCTTGGAGATACGTAGATGTCGTCGGGGCCTGCGAGGTAGGAACTGTCTCCGGAGCGGAGGAAACCAAATCCATCCTGCAATATCTCCAGTACGCCATCACCGAAGATGTCTTCTCCGCTTTTCGCATGCTGCTTCAATATTGAAAAGATAATGTCTTGCTTGCGCATGCGGGCCTGGTTTTCCAGTCCCATATTTTCGCCGAGTGCAATCAGGTCAGAGACCGGCGTATTCTTTAATTCGGTAAGATTCATAATGGTGGGTTCTTAAACTCGGGGTATGTCTCGAACATCTGTCGTGAATGGGTATGGCAGGGTCATCCATGCCTGTTTATTGTATGACACTTAAATAACAGCCCGGAAATCCAGCCGCAGGTAGTCGCTCGCGGGCGATTCTTGAGGGATAATGCTGATATTGAAGGTGTCTTAAAGCCGATTTTGTCAAAACCGTTAGATGGTCAAGCACAGTGCCAGTTCAATTTAATTATTATTCAAAGAAACTTTATAGGCAGATGTTTTTGACACAACAGAGTAAAACGTAAGAATCAAACTACAGGTAAGCTCTATTTGCAGTAAGCGTAAACTTAGCACGCTTCTTGACAGGCGTCTAGCGGACAATGTGAAAAACACGACAGCCCGCTAAACACCTGGCTTGGGTCATCCCGACCGATTACAGATTAGCTGTTAAGAACTCTTTCAGCTGACCTTTCGACAGTGCGCCAACTTTAGTTGCTGCGACTTCGCCGCCTTTAAATAACAGCAGGGTAGGAATACCACGGATGCCGTATTTAGGTGCAGTACCTGGGTTTTCGTCGATATTCAGTTTCGCGATGGTCAGCTTGCCTTCGAACTCAGTGGCAATTTCATCCAGAATTGGAGCGATCATCTTACATGGTCCGCACCACTCTGCCCAAAAATCGACCAGCACCAGCCCTTCGGCTTTCAATACGTCGTTGTCGAAACTGTCATCGGTCAGGTGAATAATTTTATCGCTCATGTTTACTCCAAAGGATTATCTTTACCTTGTTGATGTAGCATTAACCAACATCAGGTTGACTTTATTTCACCGGATACGCTTTCGTAAAGCAATAGTTAGCTGATATTCTACCACACTATGAGCAAAACACACTTGACCGAACAGAAGTTTTCCGACTTCGCCCTGCACCCGCTGGCAGTAGAAGCCCTTGAAAAGAAAGGCTTCCATTACTGTACTCCTATTCAGGCATTGGCATTGCCAATCACGCTCGCTGGGCGTGATGTTGCAGGTCAGGCGCAAACCGGTACCGGCAAGACGCTGGCTTTTTTAGCGTCTACTTTCCATTATCTGCTTTCTCACCCTGCTGCGGAAGGTCGTCAGACTAACCAGCCGCGTGCCTTGATCATGGCACCTACGCGTGAACTCGCGGTGCAGATTCACTCCGACGCCGAAGCATTATCTGAATCTACCGGGCTGAAATTAGGTCTGGCGTATGGCGGCGACGGTTACGACAAACAGCTTAAAGTGCTGGAAAGCGGCGTGGACATCCTGATCGGAACCACCGGCCGTTTAATCGATTACACTAAACAGAACCACATCGACCTGGGCGCGATCCAGGTGGTGGTACTGGATGAAGCAGACCGTATGTTCGATCTGGGCTTCATCAAAGATATCCGCTGGTTGTTCCGCCGGATGCCTCCTGCTAATCAACGCCTGAACATGCTGTTCTCAGCAACGCTTTCCTATCGTGTGAAAGAACTGGCGTTCGAAAACATGAATAATGCCGAGTCGATTGAGATCGAACCGGAACAAAAAACGGGCCACCGTATTCAGGAAGAGCTGTTCTATCCTTCAAATGAAGAAAAAATGCGCCTGTTACAGACGCTGATTGAAGAAGAATGGCCGGATCGTTGCATTATTTTTGCAAACACCAAACACCGTTGTGAAGATGTCTGGGGCCATCTGGCTGCCGACGGACACCGCGTCGGTTTGCTGACCGGTGACGTCCCGCAGAAAAAACGCCTTCGCGTTCTGGAAGACTTCACTAAAGGCACGCTGGATATTCTGGTTGCGACCGACGTTGCTGCCCGTGGTTTGCACATTCCTGCCGTGACACACGTCTTTAACTATGACTTGCCTGACGACTGTGAAGACTACGTGCATCGCATTGGTCGTACCGGCCGTGCGGGTCTGAGTGGTCATTCCATCAGCCTGGCGTGTGAAGAATATGCCCTGAATCTGCCAGCGATTGAAACCTATACCGGCCACAGCATTCCGGTGAGTAAATACAACAGCGATGCGCTGTTAACTGATTTGCCTCCTGCAAAACGTCTTGCCCGCTCGCGCACCGGTAACGGCCCGCGCCGCAACAGTAATTCGTCTTCACGTCGCAGCAGTGCACCACGTAGCAACCGTAAACGTCCGGGCTGATAACCTATGTTAAGTTCCACCTCACTGTATGCAGCGATTGATCTGGGCTCTAACAGCTTTCACATGCTGGTTGTTCGTGAGGTGGCAGGCAGTATCCAGACCCTCGCCAGAATTAAGCGCAAAGTGCGTCTGGCAGCCGGTCTGGATAAACAAAACCTGCTTTCTCAGGAAGCGATGCAGCGTGGCTGGCAATGTCTGAAACTATTTTCTGAAAGATTGCAGGATATCCCGCGCGACCAAATTCGTGTGGTTGCCACCGCAACGCTGCGTCTTGCCAGCAATGCCGATGAGTTTCTGGGTAAAGCTCAGGCAATTCTCGGTTGCCCGATTCAGGTCATTACCGGTGAAGAAGAAGCACGTCTGATTTATCACGGCGTTGCTCACACCACGGGCGGGCCAGATAAACGTCTGGTGGTCGATATTGGTGGTGGCAGCACCGAACTGGTGACCGGCATTGGGGCTCAGGCCACCACGCTTTATAGCCTTTCGATGGGCTGCGTCACCTGGCTCGAGCAGTATTTTGCAGATCGAAATCTGGCAAAAGAAAACTTTGATCAGGCTGAACAGGCTGCGACCGACATGATCCTTCCTGTGGCACCTGAGCTGATTGCCAATGGCTGGCAGATTTGTGTCGGCGCTTCAGGTACCGTGCAAGCCTTGCAGGAAATCATGGTCGCTCAGGGCATGGATGAACGCATCACTCTGCCTAAACTTCAGCAGCTCAAACAGCGCGCCATTCAGTGCGGCAAGCTGGAAGAACTGGAGATTGAAGGTCTGACCCTTGAACGTGCGCTGGTTTTCCCGAGCGGACTGTCTATTCTGATCGCCATTTTCAAAACGCTGAACATCGAGATGATGACACTGGCGGGTGGTGCACTGCGTGAAGGTCTGGTTTACGGCATGCTGCATTTGCCGATCGAGCAGGATATCCGTCAGCGTACGCTGCGTAATCTGCAACGCCGTTATCTGCTGGATAACGAGCAGGCCGAGCGTGTGGCGCAACTGGCTGAGAACTTCTCGCTGCAGGTGGCTCAGGAATGGAAGCTGGATGCCCGTGCCCGTGAACTGCTCAACAGTGCCTGTCTGATCCACGAAATTGGTCTGAGTGTCGATTTCAAGAAAGCACCGCATCACGCAGCCTATCTGATCCGTCATCTGGATTTACCGGGTTTCACGCCGGCGCAGAAAAAACTGCTGGCGACGTTACTGCAAAACCAGAACAACATGCTCGATTTACCGTTGCTCAATGAGCAAAACGCCGTGCCGCCGCGTCAGGCACAACGTCTTTGTCGTATTCTGCGCCTGGCGATTATATTTGCCAGCCGTCGTCGCGACGACACACTGCCGGCTGTGCGTTTACGTGCTAATGATGATGAACTGAGTGTGATTGTGCCGCAGGGTTGGCTGGAACAGCATCCTTTGCGCGCTGAAGAATTAGAGCAGGAAAGCCACTGGCAAAGTTATGTCCACTGGCCGCTGTTTGTCGAAGAACAGTGATGAGCAGTTGTAAAACGTTAGAAAAGCAGAGACCTGATTCATCAGCCTCTGCTTTTTTAATGGCTCATGTTTAATGCCTAATTGCCGCCTTTCGCTTTCGCCAGTTGCTCGCGAATTTTCTCCAGATGGCTTTGCCCTTTCACCATGCGTTCCTGCGCACTTACCACTTTACGTTCGCTTTCCCAGGCCAGGTCATCCTGCGGTAACTCCAGCAGGAAGCGGCTCGGTTCCGGACGGATCAGCTCGCCGTACTGACGGCGTTCGCGACAGAGTGTAAACGTCAGCTCTTTTTGTGCCCGGGTAATCCCCACATAAGCCAGACGCCGCTCTTCATCCACGTTGTCTTCATCGATACTGCTCTGATGCGGCAGCAAACCTTCTTCCATACCGACCAGATACACATACGGGAACTCCAGCCCTTTCGAAGCATGCAGCGTCATCAGCTGAACCTGGTCCAGCTCTTCGTCGTTCTCACCGCGTTCCATCATGTCACGCAGCGTGAAGCGCGTGACCACCTGCGTGAGCGTCATTGGCTCATCCAGATCGGTACCCTCAAGCATTTCCGTCATCCAGCTGAACAGCTGATTAACGTTTTTCATGCGCATTTCAGCCGCTTTCGGGCTTGGCGAGGTTTCAAACAGCCAGCTTTCATAGTCAACGCCGTGGATCAAATCCCGGACAGCCGCAACCGGCTCACGTTCGGCCAGCTCAGAGATATTGCCCATCCAGTGCGTGAAACGTTGCAGGGATTCCAGCCCGCGTCCGGTCAGAGACTGGCTCAGTCCCATATCAAAACTGGCTTTGAACAGCCCTTTGTTGCGCTGATTGGCCCACTCCCCCAGTTTCTGCAGGGTGGCCGCGCCGATTTCACGACGTGGCGTGTTAACGATGCGCAGGAATGCGCTGTCGTCGTCCGGATTGGTCAGCACACGCAAATAGGCCAGCAGATCTTTAATCTCCGGTCGGGAGAAGAAGGACGTGCCGCCGGAAATCCGGTACGGGATGCGGTTTTGCATCAGCATTTTTTCAAACAAACGCGACTGGTGGTTACCACGGTACAAAATCGCGTAATCGCCATAAGCGGTTTTGTTGATGAAATGATGAGCAATTAGCTCACCGACCACCCGCTCGGATTCATGATCTTCATTATTCGCCGTCACGACCTTCAGCGTTTCGCCATAAGCCAATTCAGAGAACAAGCGCTTCTCGAACACATGTGGATTATTGGCAATCAGAATATTGGCGGCTTTCAGAATACGCTGGGTGGAACGGTAATTTTGCTCAAGTTTGATGACCTGTAACTGCGGGAAGTCTTCTTTCAGCAGCACCAGGTTTTGCGGTCGAGCACCGCGCCAGGAGTAAATCGACTGGTCATCGTCACCAACAACGGTGAAACGTGCGCGGTTGCCAACCAGCAATTTCACCATCATGTACTGGCTGGTGTTAGTGTCCTGATATTCATCGACCAGCAGATAACGCAACTTGTTCTGCCAGCGTTCACGCACTTCTTCATTACTTTGCAGCAGTAACGTAGGCAACAGGATCAGGTCATCGAAGTCGAGAATATTACACGCGCGCATATGATCGTGATAAAGGCTGTAGCAGTGCGCAAAGATTTGATCACGTTCAGATCGCGCCAGCCCGGCGGCATGCGAAGGATCAACCAGATCGTTTTTCCAGTTGGAGATCGTGGAAACCAGCTGCTGCAATAATGTTTTATCGTTCTCCAGCCATTTTTCGCTCAGCTCTTTCAGCAGCGCCAGCTGGTCCTGATCATCAAATAAAGAGAAGTTAGATTTCATCCCCAGGGCAGCAAATTCGCGTTTGATGATTTCCAGCCCGAGCGTGTGGAACGTTGCAATAAGCAAGCCCCGCGCTTCTTTGCGACCGAGGGTTTGTGCAACACGCTCTTTCATTTCACGCGCGGCTTTATTGGTAAAGGTGACAGCCGCAATGTGACGTGCCTGATAGCCACATTCACGGATCAGGTGTGCGATTTTATTGGTAATTACACGGGTTTTACCGGAGCCAGCCCCCGCCAGAACCAGGCAGGGTCCGGTGACGAATTCGACGGCGTGTTGTTGGCTGGGGTTTAATCGCATGGCGTATTTTTGCTCACCTGATAGACAAGGACGGCGATTGTAGCAGAAACATCGCCTGAGATTGACAGGCTTTAAGGCGCAATTTGTGATGTATGGAATGCAGGCCGGATTCCCCCCGCAGTGTTTCAGATGTTACATTACGCCTCTGGAAACACTCTCGCAAAAAGGTCTTATCATGGCAAAAACTGCCGCAGCAATGCATATCCTGGTAAAGGAAGAAGCACAGGCACTTGATCTTCTGGAACAACTGAAGAACGGTGGCGATTTTGAGAAACTGGCTAAAAAACATTCCACCTGTCCGTCAGGCAAGAAAGGCGGCCATTTAGGTGAATTCAAGCAAGGCGCAATGGTGCCAGCTTTCGATAAAGTGGTTTTCTCTGCGCCGCTGATCGAGCCACAGGGCCCGCTGCACACTCAGTTCGGTTACCACATCATTAAGATTTTGTACCGCAACTAAGTTCTGCCTCAGACAGAACCAAAAGAAAGGGCACCGCATTTTCATGCAGTGCCCTTTTTATTTCTATTTCATACCTGAGGGTTAATGAATTAACTCGCTACAGCAATGCGTTTCATGTCGGTCATATAGCCACGCAGGGTGCGGCCGATGGACTCAATCGGGTGATTGCGAATCGCTTCGTTAACATCGCGCAGCTGCGCGTTATCAACCTGAGTTTCGGCAACTGATTTGCCCAAATCGCCTGCCTGCAGAGTGGTCATGAACTCTTTCAGCAACGGTACAGCAGCGTTAGCGAACAGGTAGTTACCGTATTCAGCCGTATCGGAGATTACCACGTTCATTTCGTACAGACGCTTACGTGCAACGGTGTTGGCGATCAGCGGCAGTTCGTGCAGTGATTCGTAGTAAGCAGATTCTTCGATGATGCCGGAAGCTACCATGGTTTCGAAAGCCAGCTCAACACCTGCTTTCACCATCGCAATCATCACAACACCGTGGTCGAAGTATTCCTGCTCGGAGATTTTACCTTCGAACTGTGGCGCGTTTTCGAATGCAGTTGCGCCCGTCTCTTCACGCCATGTCAGCAGTTTCTTATCGTCGTTCGCCCAGTCAGCCATCATACCGCTGGAGAATTCGCCAGAGATGATGTCGTCCATATGTTTCTGGAACAGCGGCGCCATGATCTCTTTCAGTTGTTCGGACAGCGCATAAGCACGCAGCTTCGCCGGGTTAGACAGACGGTCCATCATCAGCGTGATGCCGCCTTGTTTCAGCGCTTCGGTGATGGTTTCCCAGCCGAACTGCAGCAGTTTTTCTGCGTAGGCTTCGTCAACCCCGTCAGCAACCAGTTTGTCGAAGCACAGCAGAGAACCCGCCTGCAACATGCCGCACAGGATAGTCTGCTCGCCCATCAGGTCAGATTTCACTTCGGCAACGAAGGAAGATTGCAGAACACCTGCACGATGGCCGCCGGTTGCTGCTGCCCAGGCTTTAGCGATCGCCATGCCTTCGCCTTTCGGGTCGTTTTCCGGGTGAACGGCGATCAGTGTTGGTACACCGAAACCACGTTTGTATTCTTCACGCACTTCGGTACCCGGGCATTTCGGTGCAACCATCACCACGGTGATGTCTTTGCGGATTTGCTCGCCCACTTCAACGATGTTGAAACCGTGGGAATAGCCCAGTGTTGCACCGTCTTTCATCAGAGGCTGAACCGCTTTCACTACCGCGCTGTGCTGTTTGTCTGGTGTCAGGTTAATAACCAGATCTGCCTGCGGGATCAGTTCTTCGTAAGTACCGACTTTAAAGCCGTTTTCGGTCGCTTTACGCCATGAAGCACGCTTCTCAGCAATCGCTTCTGCACGCAGGGTGTAGGACACATCCAGACCGGAATCACGCATGTTCAGCCCCTGGTTCAGGCCCTGTGCGCCACAGCCTACAATCACCACTTTTTTACCTTTGAGGTAGCTGGCTTCGTCCGCGAATTCATCGCGACCCATAAAGCGGCATTTGCCCAGTTGTGCCAGCTGCTGACGCAGGTTCAGTGTGTTGAAATAGTTAGCCATGTCTTGCTCCGTTCTATCGAGGTAAGTGCTGTTATTTTTTGTTTCACCGGTGAGCCGGTGAACGCCGTGAATTCACTATATGTCATGTGACACATTGCTTAAATTGATATATTACGAAGATGACGTTGCAAATTATGCAATATACTTAGCCTGTCATCTGTGAAACCAAAGAGCCGGATATTCTTTATGGACTTACGTGATCTGAAACTGTTTTTACATCTGGCGGAAAGTCGCCATTTTGGCCGTTCGTCGAAGGCGATGCATGTCAGCCCATCCACGTTGTCACGCCAGATCCAGCGGCTGGAAGAAGAACTCGGCCAGCCGTTATTTCAGCGTGATAACCGCACCGTGCAACTGACCAGTGCCGGTGAACAACTCAAAAACTTTGCCCAGCAGACGCTGCTGCATTACCAGCAACTGCGCAGCGGGCTGGATCAGCATGGCCCGACGCTGAGCGGCGAACTGCACCTGTTCTGCTCGGTGACGGCCGCCTACAGCCATTTGCCGCCAATCCTTGACCGCTTCCGTGCGCAGCATCCGCTGGTCGAAATCAAACTCACCACCGGCGACGCTGCGGATGCGGTTGAAAAAGTCCAGTCCACCGAAGCGGATCTGGCGATTGCCGGACGTCCGGAAAGTTTGCCGGGCAGCGTCGATTTCACGCAGATCGGCGAAATCCCGATGATCCTGATTTCTCCTTCCCTGCCCTGCGCCGTCCGCACCCAGGTCAGTGAGCCGCATCCGGACTGGTCACAAATTCCCTTCATCCTGCCGGAACATGGCCCGGCGCGAAAACGCATTGACGTCTGGTTCAAACGCAACCGCCTGAGCAATCCGCTGATTTATGCCACGGTATCCGGCCACGAAGCCATTGTATCGATGGTCGCGCTCGGCTGCGGCATCGCGCTGATCCCGTCCGTAGTGGTCGATAACAGCCCGGAACCGGTGCGCAACCGTATTTCCATTCTGGATAACATCACGCTCGGCGCGCCGCTGGAACTGGGCGTCTGCGTGCAAAGAAAACGCCTTAGCGAGCCACTGATCGACGCGTTCTGGCAGTTGCTCTGAACGTTTACAGAATAAAAAAGGGGCACTTTTCAGATGCCCCGTTTAGTTTTAGCCCGCCAGGAAGAAGCGGAACGCCGGATTATCACTTTCGTTGTGACAGTCATAACCCAGCGCCGACAGGTTCTGCTCGAACTCCGGCTCTTCCTCGTTCAGCTCAAACGCGGCCAGCACACGACCGAAATCGGTACCGTGACTGCGGTAATGGAACAGCGAAATATTCCAGTGCGTGCCCAGCGTATGCAGGAATTTCAGCAAAGCCCCCGGAGATTCCGGGAATTCAAAGCTGTAAAGCCGCTCGCGCAGAGGTTTGGTCGGACGCCCGCCCACCATGTAACGCACATGAAGTTTCGCCATTTCATCGTCGGACAGATCCACAACCTGATAACCGTCGTGATTCAGTTCGTCGATAATTTCCTGACGCTCAGCGTGACCGCGCGTCAGACGCACGCCCACAAAAATGCAGGCGTTGTCGGCATCGGCATAACGGTAGTTGAACTCTGTCACCGAACGGCCACCCAGCAACTGGCAAAACTTCAGGAAACTGCCTTTGCGCTCAGGAATGGTCACCGCCAGCAGCGCTTCGCGTTGCTCGCCCAGCTCACAGCGTTCCGACACATAACGCAGACCGTGGAAATTCACGTTCGCGCCGGAAAGCACATGCGCCAGTCGTTCGCCCTGAATATTGTGCTGCTGCACGTATTTCTTCAGTCCTGCCAGCGCCAGCGCACCGGAAGGTTCAGCAATCGCACGCACGTCTTCGAACAAGTCTTTCACCGCGGCACAAATTGAATCGCTGTCGACGGTGATGACGTCATCAAGATATTCGCGACACAGGCGGAACGTTTCGTTGCCGATACGTTTCACCGCCACGCCTTCTGCGAACAAACCCACACGCGCTAGGTCGACCGGTTCACCGGCGTCCATTGCCGCGCGCAGACAGGCAGAATCTTCGGCTTCAACACCGATGACCTGAATCTGCGGCATCAGTTGTTTAATCAGCACGGCGACACCAGCGGCCAGACCGCCACCGCCGACAGGCACGAATACGCGGTCGAGATGCGCATCCTGTTGCAGCAACTCCATGGCCAGCGTGCCCTGCCCGGCAATCACCGCCGGATGATCAAATGGCGGCACAAAAGTCATGCCCTGTTCCTGCGACAGCGTGATCGCTTTGGCTTTCGCCTCATCGAAATTCGCGCCATGCAGCAACACTTCACCGCCAAAGTTACGCACGGCATCCACTTTGATATCCGCTGTGGCAACCGGCATCACAATCAGAGATTTGATGCCTTTTTTGGTCGCCGACAATGCAACGCCCTGCGCGTGATTTCCCGCGGACGCAGTGATAACACCACGCGCAGCCTGTTCTTCCGTCAGGCTGGCGATCATCGAATAGGCACCGCGCAGTTTAAAACTGTGGACGGCCTGACGATCCTCCCTCTTCACCAGAATGGTGTTACCCAACCGGGAAGAAATCTTTTCCATGACCTGCAAAGGCGTAACCTGTGCGACTTCATAAACCGGCGCACGCAGCACGGCACGCAGGTATTCTGCGCCGCACGGCTGGTCGGGTAGAGGTTGTGATACCGCCATGACTGTCAGCCTCCCAGCTTAGACTTGTCGCGCACTGCGCCTTTATCGGCACTGGTCGCCAGCAATGCGTAAGCACGCAGCGCAAGTGAAACCACACGTTCGCGGTTTTTCGGCGTCCAGGCTTTGTCGCCACGTGCCAGTTCAGCTTCGTGACGCGCCGCCAGTTCTGCCGCAGGCACATCCAGCACCATGCTACGGTTCGGAATGTCGATATCGATGATGTCGCCATCTTCCACCAACGCAATCAGGCCGCCGCTGCCCGCTTCCGGAGAAACGTGGCCGATAGACAGACCGGATGTGCCGCCGGAGAAACGACCATCGGTAATCAGCGCGCACTCTTTGCCGAGACCCATGGATTTCAGGTAAGTGGTCGGATACAGCATTTCCTGCATGCCCGGCCCGCCTTTCGGCCCTTCGTAACGAATCACAACAACGTCGCCGGAAACCACTTTGCCGCCAAGAATCGCTTCAACTGCGCTGTCCTGGCTTTCGTACACTTTTGCCGGACCACGGAAAGTCAGGTTGGATTTATCCACACCCGCCGTTTTAACGATACTGCCCGCTTCGGCGATGTTGCCGTAAAGCACGGCCAGACCACCGTCTTTGCTGAACGCATGCTCAAGCGAACGGATACAGCCATCGGCGCGGTCGTCATCCAATGTGTCCCAGCGGCAGTCTTGCGAGAACGCCTGCGTGGTGCGGATACCGGCCGGGCCCGCGCGGAACATTTTTTTCACGGCTTCGTCTTTGGTCAGCATGATGTCGTACTGATCCAGCGTCTGGTTCAGGGTCAGGCCGAGAATGTTTTTCACGTCGCGGTTCAGGAGATTGGCGCGATCCAGTTCACCCAGAATCGCCAGCACGCCACCGGCACGGTGAACGTCTTCCATGTGGTATTTCTGTGTGCTCGGCGCAACTTTACACAGGTGCGGGACTTTGCGTGACAGACGGTCGATGTCGGTCATGTCGAAGTCGATTTCGCCTTCCTGCGCGGCAGCCAGCAGGTGAAGAACGGTGTTAGTCGAGCCGCCCATCGCGATATCCAGGATCATGGCGTTTTCGAAAGCCGCTTTGCTGGCGATGTTGCGCGGCAATGCGCTTTCATCGTCTTTTTCATAATAACGTTTGGTCAGCTCAACGATGCGGCGACCGGCGTTAAGGAACAAATCGCGGCGATCGGCGTGCGTTGCCAGCAATGAACCGTTACCCGGCTGAGAAAGGCCCAGCGCTTCGGTCAGACAGTTCATGGAGTTGGCGGTAAACATACCGGAACAGGAGCCGCAGGTCGGACAGGCAGAACGTTCGATTTGTTCGCTGTCGGCATCACTGACGTTCGGGTTTGCGCCCTGAATCATCGCATCGACCAGGTCGAGTTTGATGATTTTGTCAGACAGTTTGGTTTTACCGGCTTCCATCGGACCACCGGAAACGAAGATCACCGGAATATTCAGGCGCAGTGACGCCATCAGCATTCCCGGGGTGATTTTGTCGCAGTTGGAAATACACACCATGGCATCAGCGCAGTGCGCGTTAACCATGTATTCCACCGAGTCAGCAATCAGTTCGCGTGAAGGCAATGAATACAGCATGCCGCCATGCCCCATGGCAATCCCGTCATCCACAGCGATAGTGTTGAATTCTTTCGCCACGCCGCCGGACGCTTCGATTTGCTCGGCAACCAGCTTACCCAAATCGCGCAGATGCACGTGGCCCGGCACGAACTGGGTGAATGAGTTGACGACGGCAATAATGGGCTTACCAAAATCGTTATCCGTCATGCCGGTAGCGCGCCATAATGCGCGGGCGCCAGCCATGTTGCGGCCGTGTGTCGTGGTGTGGGAACGGTACTTAGGCATGCTCTGTTCACTCCAAATCATTTCTGTTTAGCAGGCAGCGATATCGCCACCTGCTGAATTTCTTATTTACCCTGAATCATTCGGGTTGCACCAGGCAGCGAACGCGGAGGCGGCCTGAAGGATGACGGGTAAAATTATTGTGGGTTGATTGGATCCAGCCAACCCCATTTATCTTCGGTTTTGCCGGTGAACAGGCCGAAGAATGCATCCTGAATTTGTTTGGTCACCGGACCACGTTTACCGATACCGACCTGAATGCCGTCAACGCTGCGCACCGGGGTGATTTCTGCAGCGGTACCGGACATGAAGACTTCGTCTGCCAGATACAGGGATTCACGGGACAGAACTTGCTCACGCACTTCAAGACCCAGGTCTTTTGCCAGTTTAATAATAGCGTCACGGGTGATACCTGGCAGGGCAGAAGAGGTAAATGGCGGTGTGAACAGAATGCCTTCTTTCACTTCAAACAGGTTTTCGCCAGCGCCTTCAGACACATAGCCGTGAATGTCCAGCGCGATACCTTCCTGATAACCGTGACGACGTGCTTCGCTGCCGACCAGCAGGGAGGACAGGTAGTTACCACCGGCTTTCGCAGCGGTTGGAATGGTGTTTGCAGCAACGCGGTTCCATGAAGACACCATCGCGTCGATACCCTGCTCCAGCGCTTCTTCACCCAGATACGCGCCCCACGGGAAGGCGGCGATGATCACATCAGTTTTGTAGCCGTCCGGCGGATTAACGCCCATACCCACATCGCCGACAAACACCAGCGGACGGATATACGCGCTGACCAGATTGTTTTTGCGCAGGGTTTCGCGGCAAGCTTCCATCAGCTCGTCCACGCTCTGGGAAACAGGCATACGGTAAATTTTTGCGGAATCGCGCAGACGCTGCATATGTTCACGGTGACGGAATACGACCGGGCCTTTATGGGAGTCGTAGCAACGCACGCCTTCGAAAACGGAAGTGCCGTAATGCAGTGCGTGTGACATGACATGGACTTTAGCTTCTGCCCACGGAACCATCTCGCCGTTGAACCAAATGTAATCAGCTTTCTTCGTCATTCTCTCGTTCCTTTACTCACGCATTCGCGCGTATTTGTTGTGATGTATGTTGCTGGATCTCGACACAAGCGACATCCATAAGTTTGCGTAACTGTGAAGACAGTAAATCTACGGGCCGCTGACTGGCAACGGTCAATTCGATATTTATGTTTTCCGCATTGACCATCGGCGTCATGTTCATTGCGCACACCTGAAAACCACGGTGACGGACGACGCGTAATACGCGCTCTAACATTTCGGGGCGGAAGCGGGCCTGAATTGAGACGTTATGTTGCATCATGACATTTTCTCCAGCATGGTTTCGTTGCCTGCGCCCGGTGGAACCAGCGGCCAGACATTCTCATTTTCGTCGATGGAAACCTGGAGCAAATACGGACCTTCACTGTTGAAGAAAGCGTCCAGAGCGGCATCGACTTGATCTTTACGGTGGATACGCTGGCCGGGGATGTTGAATGCGCTGGCCAGCGTGACAAAATCGGGGTTATCGGAGAGGTTGGTTTCACTGAAGCGTCCGTCGAAGAACAATTCCTGCCACTGTCGAACCATCCCTAATCGCTGGTTATCCAGCAACAGGATTTTGACGGGCAACTGTTTTCGCTTGATGGTGCCCAGCTCCTGAACATTCATCATGAATGAACCGTCACCGGAAACGCAGATCACCATATCGTCGGGGCGGGCAACCTGTGCGCCGACGGCGGCAGGAACGCCGAAACCCATCGTGCCCAGACCGCTGGAGGTGATGAAGTTTTCCGGGCGAGTGAACTGCATATGTTGCGCGGTCCACATCTGATGCTGGCCGACGTCGGTGGTCACCACGGTATTGGCCGATTTACGGTCAGAGATTTGTTTCAGTAACAACGGCGCATAAATCGCTTCACCCGGATGATCGTAGCGCCATTCGCCCTGCGCTTTCAGCGTCATCACTTCATCACGCCAGGCGTTGATGTTCAGGGGTTGTTGCAGCGCCGGTAACAGCGCATTCAGATCACCCTGCAACGCCACATGCGCCTGGCGCAATTTGTTCAGCTCGGCCGGATCGATATCCATGTGGATAACCACGGCGTCTGGCGCAAAAGTATTCAGCTTGCCGGTCACGCGGTCGTCGAAACGCGCACCGACGGCAATCAGCAAATCGCAGGACTGAACAGCCAGATTCGCCGCTTTGGTACCGTGCATGCCCAGCATACCCAGATAACATGGGTCGCTGGCATCCGGCGCCCCCAGACCTTTCAACGTTGCTACCGCAGGAATGCCTGTCGCAGTAATGAATTCGCGTAATGCCGGAACGGCCTGCGCGATACCGACACCGCCACCGACGTAAACCATCGGTTTTTGCGCGGCAGCGATCATGGCGCGGGCTTGTTGTAATTCAGCCGCAGGATGCGGAAAAGTTTCTTCAACCGCCACCAGATGCGGCGGTAATTCACCCACGGCCAGCTGGATATCTTTCGGAATGTCGATCAGAACCGGGCCCGGACGACCAGAGCTGGCGATGGCAAAGGCTTCCGCCATGATTTCCGGCAGCGCTTCCAGAGATTCAACCAGGAAGCTGTGTTTGGTGCAGGCCAGGGACAACCCTAAAACGTCGATTTCCTGGAAGGCATCGGTGCCGATGAAGGCAGAACCAACCTGCCCGGTGATGGCCACCAGCGGAACGGAGTCTAACAGCGCGTCGGCCAGACCGGTGATCAGGTTGGTCGCACCAGGACCGGAAGTGGCGATACAGACGCCAACTTTTCCGGTAGAACGGGCATAGCCGATGGCGGCCATTGCAGCACCCTGCTCATGCCGGCACAACAGGTGTTCCACGCCGCCGTCATACAATGCATCGTATACCGGCATGATTGCCCCGCCAGGATAACCAAATACTGTATTTACACCCTGCGCACGCAACGCTTGTACTACCCATTGTGCTCCGTTCATCTTTATTCTCCTGCCTTTTTGCGACAAGTGCAGAATATTATGCTGTTGCTCATTTTCCGACCCCGCTTCTCTGTTCTCTGAAATTCCTGACCCAAAAAAAAACCCCGGACCTTTCGGTGCGGGGTTTCTTTTCAGGTTCAGGCTTGTTTAATAAGCCTTTCTTCGTCCAAGTGCAGCCCCGCACGGTGGGATAATAATCACCACCACGCTAATCACGACTAGGCTAACTACGAGGAGAAGGGCTTTCATTTTTAGGTTTCTAAAATTCATATTGCGAACGATTGCCTACAGAGTTATCACAGTAAGATGATTAATGACAACATTTTTCTTGCGTTATTATTTGCAGTCCGTTGCAGAAACCATGAAAAATCATCTGAAAAATCAAAACTTAGCGTGATGATTTGCCGTTTGATTATTTATTGCTCCAGCAATCGCTTTTCCGCGGGTATCCCGGCCAAATGCCACCAGAACAGAAATCAGAATGGCGACAGTACCGGCCACAATTGCCATCGCCAGTCCGTAGTTGTGTCCGTGGCTTTCGGCAATGTAAGCCTGAAGCGTCGCATTAACCGAAGCAATCAGATTACCGAGCTGGTAAACAAACCCCGGCAGAACCGCGCGCGTGTTAGCAGGCACCAGTTCGGTCAGATAAGTCGGCACGACGCCCCATGCGCCCTGCACCATAAACTGCATCAGGAACGCGCCCAGCCCCAGCATCCATGAACCGCCGGAGAACGCCCATAATGGAATGACCGGCAGTGAAAGCAACGCGGCGATAATAATCGCTTTCTTACGACCAATTTTCTCAGACAGCGAACCAAAGAAGATCCCACCGATAATTGACGCAATGTTGTAGCTTATGGCGATTAAACTGACGGTATGTGCGTCAAAACCGTGCTGAACTTTCAGGAACGTCGGATAGAGATCTTGCGTACCGTGGCTGAAGAAATTAAAACCCGCCATCAGCACAACCAGATAAATACATAGCTTCCAGTTTTTCTTCAGCACCGGCATCAGTGCCGTGCTTTCGTTGCGTTCCCGCGCCGCCAGCCAGACCGGCGATTCCTGTACTTTGAACCAGATGAAAGGCAGCAGGAAAACCGGCACAGCACCAATCACAAACATGCCGCGCCAGCCGACCACATTAAACAGCAAACCATATACCACCGCCGCCAGCAGATAACCAAACGGATAACCCGCCTGAAAAATCCCCGACATCACGCCACGGGAACGGTCAGGTATGGTTTCCATCGCCAGAGAAGAAGCTACGCCCCAGACACCGCCCATCGCAATGCCGTAAATCACGCGAAGGATCAGGAAAACGGTCAGGGAAGGTGCCGCCGCAGTACACAGCTCGAAGAAAGAAAATAGCGCGATATTGACCATCAGCACCGGCTTGCGCCCGTACTTTTCCGCCGCACGCCCGAACAGCAACGCCCCAATCGGTCGCACGGCCAGCGTCAGCAGTATTGCCAGCGTGACCTGTTTGATATCTACCTGAAATGCCGATGCGATATCGCTGAGCAGGAAGACCAAAATGAAGAAATCGAAAGCGTCGAGAGTCCAGCTCAGAAAGCTGGCGATGGCAACGTTACGCTGCCGAGAAGTCCAACCAAACATGGGTGAGTCCCTATTTCGGAATAGCTGCAGGTAGTGCACTCACCAGAGCATTGCGGAAAATCCCTGGTCAGGCAGAGAGATGTTAATCAGTGTTCTGTATTTGTTTATTTATTGTTAAATACAGCAAGATTAAACACCCCTGCCGGTATTTGCGGCAACTTAATTAGTCCGCTAATTTGTTTCCAGAAACCTTAAACTGTTAAGGAGTATTGCTGTCGTTGCGAAGCAGTTCGCATCCCTTCATGTTAAGTCGGTGACTTGCAGATTATTTTCCCATCGCATTACGCATTGCAGCAAACTTCTTCCCGAAAGCGTTTCCAGCTCAGGCATGCTGCCGTCAGCAGAGCTCATAGCAAAGGAAAAAGCATGTCATTAGCCGTGGTATATACCCGCGCATCGCTGGGGGTTCAGGCACCCGGTGTCTCGATCGAGGTCCATATCAGCAACGGATTACCGGCCCTGACACTGGTCGGTTTACCGGAAACCACCGTCAAGGAAGCCAGAGATCGGGTTCGCAGCGCCATCATCAACTGCGGGTTTACCTTTCCGGCCAAACGCATCACCGTCAATCTTGCACCTGCTGATTTACCCAAAGAAGGCGGCCGGTATGATTTGTCCATCGCGCTGGCGATTCTGGTGGCCTCAGAGCAGCTTCAGGGCGATAAGCTTGAGGAGTACGAGTTTCTGGGTGAACTGGGCCTTTCCGGTGCGCTGCGCAGCGTAAATGGCGCGATTCCGGCGGCACTTGAGGCGCAAAAAGAGGGCCGGGTGTTGATCCTGCCGCAAAGTAATCAGACGGAAATGACGCTTCTTGATCCCGGTGTAGCGCAGGTGGCCGGGCACTTATTGCAGGTCTGCGCATTCCTTCAGGGCGAGGACAATTTGCCACCGATTGAATTTCCGGCGACGGCGCCTCCGCCCGAGTATCAACCTGACATTGCCGATATCATCGGACAGGAGCAATCAAAGCGCGCGCTCGAAGTGGCGGCAGCGGGAGGGCATAATTTATTGTTGATTGGGCCTCCTGGCACCGGAAAAACCATGCTGGCTAGCCGGTTGCCCGGTTTACTGCCGCCCATGAGTAACGAGGAAAAGCTGGAAACGGCCGCCATTGCCAGCCTGGTGTATAACCCCGAAGATGACGGCGAGTTTTCACGCATCCGCCCCTTTCGTGCACCGCATCACAGCACATCCATGAGCGCGCTGGTGGGAGGCGGGTCGTTACCCAGACCGGGAGAAATATCACTGGCACATAACGGCGTATTGTTTCTCGACGAACTGCCAGAATTTCAGCGCCAGGTTCTTGATGCCTTGCGCCAGCCAATGGAATCCGGCGAAATCACCATTTCCCGTGCACGGGCGAAAGTCCGCTATCCGGCAAGAGCGCAACTGATTGCAGCGATGAATCCCAGCCCGACCGGACACTATCAGGGCATTCATAACCGCACACCGCCACAGCAGGTTTTACGCTACCTGAGCCGGCTTTCCGGGCCATTTCTCGACAGATTCGATCTGTCGATTGAAGTCCCGCTCCTGCCGCCCGGCATTTTGAGCCAGCAAAACCATACGCCTGTGCTCAGGGAAAATAGTGTACAAGTACGGGAACGGGTACTGACCGCCAGAGAAATTCAGTTAAAACGCGCGGGAAAAGTCAACGCGCATCTGAGCAGTAGCGAAGTGGAGACGTACTGTGTGTTAACCAAAGCAGATGCTGAATTTCTGGAAGAAGTCCTGCACAAACTGGGATTATCGGTCAGAGCCTGGCATCGCATTCTGAAAGTCGCGAGAACATTGGCTGATTTGGGTGGCGAGGAATCGATTGAACGAAGACATATTGCTGAAGCACTGAGCTATCGCAGCATGGATAGGCTATTGTTAACTCTACATAAGAGCCTGGCATAAAAAAACGGGGCATCGCCCCGTTTCATTAGTCATCGCTTTCCGTGTAGTCTTCTACAGCGTCAGCCTGCGGTTTACCGCCAGACAACGTGTGGAATTTCTTCGGACGACGAGTGCGGACAATGTATTTGTTCCACACTTTTTCTGCATCCGTTACCGGTTCGCGCGTACCACGGCAAACCTCCAGGAACAGTTTTTCTTCGTCGGTAACGGGCTCACGTTTTCCCAGATCCAGCTCGTTAAAAGCAAAGCCGTAACGTTCTAGCATTTGCGCTTCTTTAATGGTGAAATCGCCATGCCGGGAGAACCCGCGAGGGTAATGTTTATTATCAAAAAAACGACTTGTCGTGGTGAAGCTTTCCGCCATCTGACACGCTCCTAATTCTCTCATGGTCGTGCTGTTATGGCGCGGAGTATTAGTTAGGCTTGACATTGTGTAAAACAAAACATTTAAATCTTAACGACAAAAAATATTGGAGATAGTTTTGGACACGGAATTACTGAAAACCTTTTTGGAGGTCAGTAGAACTCGCCACTTTGGTCGGGCGGCGGAATCCCTTTACCTGACTCAATCCGCTGTCAGCTTTCGTATCCGGCAACTGGAAACCCAACTTGGCGCCAATTTATTCACACGGCATCGCAATAACATCCGCTTAACGCCCGCAGGAGAACGTCTGCTGCCTTATGCAGAGAATCTTATGTCAACGTGGCAAATGGCGAAAAAAGAGGTTGTACGCTCGTTACAGCACACAGAATTGTCGATTGGTGCGACGGCGTCGCTCTGGGAAGCCTATCTGACCCCGTGGCTGCAGTCTCTTTACACCCAGCGTGGCACGCTTAGGCTTGAGGCGCGCATTGCACTGCGTCAGTCGCTGGTCAAACAATTGCATGAAAGACAACTGGATTTGCTGATCACCACCGAGCCACCAAAGATGGACGAGCTCTCAAGTCAGTTACTAGGTAATTTCTCGTTACGACTATTCTCATCGCAGAAAACGGTCAGAAGCGAACAATCACCGTATGTGAAGCTGGAATGGGGCGCTGATTTTCCTCAGCAGGAAAAACTGCAAAACAGCGATCAGGAACCGGTGTTAACCACAACCTCTGCACATCTGACGCGTCAGTTGCTGGAAAATACCGGCGGTTGTGCGTTCCTGCCTGCGCACTGGGCCAAAGAATATCCGCAACTGGCCGCACATGAAGATGTTCCGCCGGTGATCCGCCCGCTTTACGCCGTCTGGCTGCAAACCAGCGACCAGCAAGTGTTGATCCGTCAGTTACTCAAAACACCGCTGATCACTAATTTCTGATACCGTCCTGTTTCAGGACGGTTCTGGTCGCGGATGGCGCGCTCTTCTGGCTGTCCAGAAGCTGCCCATCCCTTTTTGCAATCCGATGAAGATAAACAACAAAACGCCCATCACGATTTTGGTCCACCACGAACTAAGCGTACCATCGAAAGTGATGTAGGTTTGGATCAGCCCCTGAATAAGCACACCAAACAAGCTGCCTAAAACCGTGCCTACGCCGCCACTCAGTAACGTCCCGCCAATCACAACAGAGGCGATAGCATCCAGTTCTACACCACTCGCCGCGAGTGCATAACCCGCAGAAGTGTAGAGCGAGAAAATGATGCCCGATAAGACCGCCAGCGTACTGGACAGCATGTAGATATAAATCGTGGTACGCCTTACCGGCACCCCCATCAGCGCAGCCGACACATTGCTGCCGCCAACGGCATAGACGTTGTTACCGAATCGCGTACGGTGAGCCAGAATAATCCCGCCAAGCACCACCAGCAGCATAACCAGAGCCAGCAATGTGAAACGACCACCACCGGGCATTTTCCAGGCATAATTGGCGAGGAATTCATAAACCGGATGGTTAATCGGCAACGATTCTTCCGAAACAATAAAACTCATACCGCGCACAAAAAACATGCCCGCCAGCGTGATGATGAAAGCAGGCAGTTTCAACGTATCAATGATCCATCCCATCAGCGCACCAAACGTGGTGCCCATCAACAGCACGATGACAAAGGCATAGCCAGGCGCGATGCCATAAGCACCGATGAGTTTCGCCAGCAAAACACCGGTGAAAGCGATAACAGAACCCACTGACAGATCGATGCCGCCGGATAAGATGACAAATGTCATCCCGACGGCCACGATGCCGAGAAACGCGTTATCCGTCAGCAAATCAAAAAACACGCGTGTGGATGCAAAACCGGGGAACTGAGTGAAGCAATAGGCGTATCCGGCCAGGAAAACCACGATCGTAATCAGCAGGGGCAGATTTCTTTTGAGCATTATCCTTTCCTCCGGAACAGATTACTGAAAGAGACGCGGGGAGACTGAACTACCAGTACAGCGAGCACCACCAGAGCTTTCAGCACCAGGTTGAATTCCGGTTTGAAGCCGGAGAGCAGAATGCCGGTATTCATTCCCTGAATGATCAGTGCACCGACAACCGAAAGAAGCAGGTTAAAACGTCCACCCAGTAACGAGCCGCCGCCTATGACGACGGCAAGAATGGCATCAAGTTCCAGCCATAGTCCGGCATTATTGGCGTCCGCTCCGCGAATATCGGCTGTTATGATAACGCCCGCAACGGCCGCGCAAATCCCACAAATGACGTAAGTGGAGATCAGCACTAAACGGGCATTTACGCCGGCGTTATAAGCAGAACGGATATTGATGCCGACTGATTCGATGAACAGGCCAAGCGCTGTTTTCCGCGTCAGTGCCCAGACAAGAACCAGCATGGCGACGGCAATGATCACCGGCATTGGCAGATAGAACAAAGAACCACTGCCAAACTGCGATAGGCCATTGTGTTCAAACGTGACGATTTGCCCTTCCGTAATTAGCTGTGCGATGCCACGTCCGGCAACCATCAGCATCAGCGTGGCAACAATCGGCTGAATTTGGAGAACAGCGACCAAAAAGCCATTCCACAAACCGCATATTGCCCCCACCCCGACCGAGGCCAGCAGCACGATCATCAGCGGATATCCTTGCACCGTCATGGTCGCGGCTGTTGCACCGGCAATCGCCATGACCGCACCGACGGAAAGGTCGATGCCGCCGGTCGCGATAACCAGCGTCATCCCGAGAGCCAGCAAAGCGACAGGGGCACCACGGTTGAAAATATCCACCAGGCTGCCAAACAAGCGGCCATCCTGAATATGGATAGAGAAAAAGCCCGGGGCGACCAGGCTGTCTATGATTAATATTGCGACGAAAGCACCGATTTGCGTGGTGCCTTTTGGAAATACCCATCTTACTTTGCGCGGTTTTCCCGTCATTGGCAGGCTCCTGTTATTCATCACTATCTCCCCTCATTGCGCCGCAATGGCTTTCATAATGGCTGGCACGGAGATATCAGCCTGCTCAATTTCGGCAATATGACGACGGTCTCGTAAGACAACAATACGATCGGCATAACCCGCCAGTTCTTCCAGCTCAGAGGAAATGACCAGTAACGCCAGGCCTTCGTCACAAAGTTTTTCAATCAGACGGATGATTTCTGCATGGGCACCGACGTCAATCCCACGGGTAGGTTCATCGAGAATGAGGAAACGAGGATTGGTTGCAAGCCAGCGGGACAGCAATACTTTTTGCTGGTTACCACCGGAAAGATACTGAATTTCCTGCTCAGTGCCGGGTGTACGGATGCCAAGGAGTTTGATAAATTTTTCGGCGATCTGATACTGCTCTTTCATGGGTAAAGGACGCAACCAGCCGCGCTGCGCTTGTAAGGCAAGGATGATATTTTCACGCACTGTAGCCGCGCCGATAATGCCATCAGTTTTACGATCTTCCGGGCAGTAACCAAATCCCAGTTTAGCCGCTTTTCTGGGCGTGCTGATGGCGACTTCTTTACCATCGACACGTGCATTGCCGCTGTCATGCCCTTTAATGCCAAAAATCAGCTGAGCGGTTTCTGTCCGTCCTGATCCCAGTAAACCCGCCAGTCCGACGATTTCACCCCGACGTACTTTCAGGTCAAAATGTTCGACCACACCTCGACGCCCATAGTCTTTGAAATCCACTAATGGCTCGCCCGTCACATTTCTATGTTCGGTGCGTTTGAGCAGGTTTTCATCAAAACTGTGTCCCAGCATCATCGGTACGAGATCGATACGCGGTAAATCCACCGTTCGTTCAGACCCCACACGCTTACCGTTTCGCAAAACGGTAATCCGGTCGCTGATCCGATAAACCTGATCGAGGAAATGGGTGACGAAAATCATCCCCACCCCTTTATCACGCAGTTGAACCAGAATATCGAGCAACATACTGACTTCTTTGGCATCAAGGCTGGCGGTGGGTTCATCAAGAATTAAAACCTGTGCAGACAGGTCAACAGCGCGGGCAATTGCCACGATTTGCTGAATCGCAATGGAGTAGGTTGAGAGTGGCTGGCTGACATCCAGATGCAGCCCATAGCCTTCCAGAAGGGCGTCGGCCTGTTGTTCCATCTTGCGCTGATTGACCAGACCGAAACGGGTTGGCTCGCGCCCGATGAACAAGTTGGCAGCAACAGAGATATTTGGCAGGAGATTTACTTCCTGATATACCGTACCAATCCCCAGCGACTGGGCATCAGCAGTACTGATTGGCTCGATCGGTTTTCCGTTAAGAAAGACCTGGCCAGCAGAACGTTTATAGACACCGGTGAGGGCCTTAATCATTGTGGACTTACCGGCGCCGTTCTCACCTAAAAGGGCAACAATTTCACCGCGTTCGAGGGTAAAGTCGACATTTTCCAGCGCTTTTACGCCGGGGAATTCAACTGATAAACCGCGTACTTCAAGCAGCGTTTCTGAACCAGGATTATCCGTCACGTCACTACTCCTGCTGCATTCGCTATAAGCGAAAAGGGAATAATTGTTACCGGCTTGCCCGTGAGACAAGCCGGTAAACCGGCTCAGTAACCCATGTTTTTCTTCATGTCATACTCTTTCTGAGCCATGTCCGGCAGGATCAACGCGGATTGAGTCTGAATGAATTTCTTCGGTTGCGTACCATCCTTTTTCATCGCAATCAGCGCATCAAATGCCGGGCCAGCCATGTTTGGTGTCAGCTCAACAGAAGCATTCGCTTCACCCGCCAGCATAGCTTTGTAGATATCAGGAACACCGTCGATAGAGACGATTTTGATCTGCGAACCCGGTTTCAGGCCAGCTTCTTTGATAGCCTGAATTGCACCGATCGCCATATCGTCGTTATGGGCGTAAACAGCACAAATGTTCTTACCGTTTTGCTCAGCCTTGATGAAGCTTTCCATTACTTCTTTGCCTTTACTGCGGGTGAAATCGCCGGACTGTGAGCGGATAATTTTGACGTTTGGTGCAGCTTTCAACGCATCTGCAAAACCTTGTTTACGATTTAACGCCACACTGGCACCGACCGTACCCTGCAATTCGACAACATTACATGGTTTGCCAGCAGCGTCCTTCACCAGCCAGTCACCCGCCACTTTGCCCTCATACACGCTGTCAGAAGCGACTGCAGCAGTGTAAAGAGACGGATCACTGACTTCGATCGTACGGTCTAACAGGAACACAGGGATCTTAGCTTCTTTAGCTTCGGTCAGAACCGGAGCCCAGCCAGTAGCAACAACAGGAGCGATGAAAATGGCATCAACACCCTGTGCGATGAATGAACGTATTGCTTTGATTTGGTTCTCTTGTTTTTGCTGAGCATCAGATATTTTCAGTGTAATACCACGTTTTTCCGCTTCTGATTTAGAGACTTTGGTTTCCGCAGAACGCCACCCAGACTCAGAGCCGATCTGCGAAAAACCAACAACCAGCGGAGCCGCCTGAACTGCGCCACAAAATGCTGTTGCTACTGCTGCTGCCACAAATAAGCGTTTGTACATGTTTCTTTCCTCGCGTGTAGTCTGAGCTACTTTTTGTTATGACTCGTAGGGTACGGCCAGGACGTTTACCCGACATACGCATTCAGCCGCTACGACAGTTTTGTCGGAAAAAGGATAAAAGAATGCTGTCAGGGTCTGATAGTCGTCATAAGACGATGATTAGGTTTAGTACATAGGGAAAATGGGAGCATGAGCGAGGTCACATACGGGGAGAACAATCAATTCGTGCATGTATTCAGCCAAAACATGACAAAAAACAACTGGCAAAAGCGAAGATTTTGAGCCCATTGGTGCAAATAATCTGACCTGCTCCCCGTTGATTAATACACCACGATGTTAGTAATGTCTTCATAAGCCACATGAGGACATCCCCATGAGGAAGCGTTTTTCCGACGAACAGATCATCAGTATCCTCCGCGAGGCTGAAGCCGGGGTTTCTGCCCGTGAGCTCTGCC
>NZ_QSNX01000021.1:0-68880 GCF_009498575.1 Rahnella sp. RcJ3 | reverse complement strand
GTCCATGATGAGCATGAACCCTTTTTACACGAGCCACCGGATCGGTCAACTGATCCTTAAACGATCGGCATTAGCCTGAAGGCCCCTTTTTGTCGTCTGATGGCGGATAGGAAGCGGAGACTTCAGACCATATCCAGCGGCGTTTTATGGCGTGGCGCCGGGAACGCGGCATCAATGCGTGCAATTTCATCTGCCGTCAGGCTCAGCGTCAGCGCCGCCGCATTATCTTTTACATGCCGGGGCTGTACCGCTTTGGGAATGGCGATCACGTTACCGGAGCGTATTACCCAGGCCAGCGCAATCTGTGAACTGCTGACACCGCGTGCCTGGGCGATATCCAGCATCACCGGTGCGGTCAGCACGTCGTGGCGTAACTTACCTGCCTGTGCGAGAGGACAATACGCCATCACCGGTACGCTGTGCTCTTCACACCACGGCAGCAGGTCGAATTCGATCCCACGGGCCGCTGCGTGATACAACACCTGGTTGGTCATGCATTCATTGCCGCCGGGGATTTTCCACAGCGCCTGCATATCGTCAGTATCGAGATTCGATACGCCCCAGCGACGGATTTTGCCAGACTGCTGCAATTTTTCCATCGCCGCCACGGTATCATGTAACGGAATCGAACCACGCCAGTGCAACAGGTACAGGTCTATACAATCGGTCTGTAATCTTTTCAGGCTTTGCTCACAGGCGGCGATCGCTTTCGCGCCACCGGCATGGTGCGGGTACACTTTTGATACCAGAAAAACCTCATCCCGACGCCCGGCGATGGCCTCTCCGACCACCCTTTCCGCGCCGCCATCGGCGTACATTTCTGCGGTATCGATCAGGGTCATACCGGCATCCAGCCCCTGCTGCAAGGCTTTCACTTCAGAGCGAATGTCACTGTTTCGCTC
The DNA here is from genome assembly GCF_009498575.1 of Rahnella sp. RcJ3. NCBI lineage: Bacteria > Pseudomonadati > Pseudomonadota > Gammaproteobacteria > Enterobacterales > Yersiniaceae > Rahnella > Rahnella sp. RcJ3. The sequence continues at coordinate 67,978 of NZ_QSNX01000021.1, read as the reverse complement.
TCCCATATACCAGGTACCTTGTCCGATTGCGGGTACGGTCGTGCCGTCGGGGAATTGCACGGTCTTCGCTTTCATCTGTTTCCTCCGGTTGGGTCATAGCTGAAAAGTTAATTCGATTCTTTGAAAATTTACTGATCTATAAATGTGCAAATGGGGCGATACGCCCCACTAATGTGCAATATGTTCACCATGATGGTGCATTGCCTCAGAAGGTGTAAGTCACACCCGTCCACAACACGCCAGTCCAGTTATTTTCGATGATCGGGCTGTCGGTCACTTCACTGGACAGACGCAGGTAGCGACCGGTCACGAACCCTTGCCATGCTGGCGTGAAGTTATATTTTGCGGAGACTTCAACATACGGGCTGAAGCTGTCGTTCGGGGAATAGCTATGGAAGCCACTGCGACGGGATTCGTCTTTGGTCACGCCATAATAATACTGGGTGAGATTCGAGCTAAACCAGGTCACACCAAAGCCCGGTACCACAGCCCAGTTAGAGCCTTTAATGGCATACAGATAAGCCAGATCAGCAGTCATGCCATTGCTGGTATCCAGCGTATCCGCATTGAAGCTGGCGCGGAGGGTACCCCACTCGGCATTATGCGAATAAGCCAGACCGGCCATCAGCGTTGAGTGACGTTTATCGAGGCGCTTCATGCGCTTATCGTCGCTGTCGCTTGGGTCAAAGCTCAACGGGAAATAGCTGGCGGTGACGCTCAGTTTGTTGGCGTCATCATTCCACAGGTAATAGCCCGCCATCAGGGTGTGAAAATAGAAATCATCATTGTCGTAATTGATGATCGGTACCGGGTATACGTGGTCATTATTACCACGGTACGGATCCGGAGCGACCAGCGCAGATGCACCCGCCTGCCAGGTTCCCGCCACGGCAGCATGACTGCAAAGCACTGCCGCGCTAACGATGGACAGTGTTTTTAGATTGATCATTTTCATTGTCTTAATTCCATTAAGTAAAAAAACGTCGCTAGTGTAAATGAACCTTAAACGTCACGCTTAGCAATTCTGGGTCTATAAAAAGACATATCCAGAAAAACCGGGGCGATCGCACAATTTAACTGCAAAATATGAAATAAAAATGACTAAAGAAACAACTTCCGCTCTGCAGGGCACGTCCTGTAAGGCTTTTCAGAGCATTCCGCACAACTGAGTCATTGATATGACTTAAAAAACGCCAAAACCAGAGAGGAAATTTTCTTAATGCCAAACTACGCTTATAAATAGATGAAAGACTTAGCCTGAACGGTTGCCCGTCCCACCGAATAAAGACAGTTCTCAAACCATCGAGATTGTCGCTTTCCAAGGGGTTTTGCAAGTTGGCATAAGGGTTGCTGTATTTCAGGTGGGAGATCTTTCTTCCGGGAGCGCTGAAAAAAGCTCTCATTAACCTGTGCGTTACCCGAATCATTGGAATTGCAGCAAGGCGGCAAGTGAATGATTCCCGATGAGCTTACACAGTTAAGTGACCCGGGTGAACAAGCGAAGCCAACGAAGGTGCGGTTCCAAAGACGAAGGGTAAAATAACGAAGGACGGGCATCGTATGAACATATTTGACCATTATCGCCAGCGCTATGAGGCTGCCAAGGACGAAGAGTTCACACTGCAGGAATTTCTTACCATTGCACGGCAAGATCGCAGTGCTTATGTCAATGCGGCGGAACGTCTGTTGATGGCAATCGGTGAACCAGCGATGGTAGATACCGCGCTTGAACCACGCCTGTCGCGTTTATTCTCGAACCGTGTTGTTGCACGTTACCCTGCATTTGAAGAATTTTACGGCATGGAAGAGGCTATCGAACAGATTGTCTCCTACCTGAAACACGCCGCGCAGGGTCTGGAAGAAAAGAAACAAATCCTTTATTTACTGGGCCCGGTGGGTGGCGGTAAATCGTCACTGGCCGAACGGCTGAAATCCCTGATGCAACGTGTACCGATTTACGTGCTGAGCGCCAACGGCGAACGCAGCCCGGTAAACGACCATCCGCTGTGCCTGTTCAATCCGCAGGAAGATGCGCATATTCTGGAAAAAGAATACAACATTCCTCCGCGCTATCTCGGCACCATCATGTCGCCATGGGCGGCAAAACGTCTGCATGAATTCGGGGGGGACATCACGAAGTTTAAAGTCGTGAAAGTCTGGCCGTCGATTCTCGAACAAATCGCCATCGCCAAAACGGAACCGGGCGACGAAAACAACCAGGACATCTCCGCACTGGTCGGGAAAGTGGATATCCGTAAACTGGAAAACCACGCGCAAAATGATCCGGATGCTTACGGTTATTCCGGTGCTTTATGCCGCGCAAACCAGGGTGTGATGGAATTCGTTGAGATGTTTAAGGCACCGATTAAGGTGCTGCACCCGTTACTGACGGCGACACAGGAAGGTAACTATAACGGTACCGAAGGGATCTCCGCCCTGCCGTTCAACGGCATTATTCTGGCGCACTCCAACGAATCTGAATGGGTGACGTTCCGTAACAACAAGAATAATGAAGCGTTCCTTGACCGTGTGTACATCGTGAAAGTGCCTTATTGCCTGCGCGTGTCTGAAGAGATGAAAATCTACGACAAGCTGCTCAGCAACAGTGAACTCTCGCATGCTCCTTGTGCACCGGGAACTCTGGAAACGCTCGCGCGCTTCTCGATTCTCTCGCGCCTGAAAACGCCTGAAAACTCCAGCAGTTATTCCAAAATGCGGGTGTATGACGGTGAAAGCCTGAAAGATACCGACCCGAAAGCCAAGTCCTATCAGGAATACCGCGATTATGCGGGTGTGGATGAAGGCATGAACGGGCTGTCGACGCGCTTTGCGTTTAAAATTCTCTCCCGTGTTTTCAACTTTGACCATGTGGAAGTGGCTGCCAACCCGGTGCATTTGTTCTACGTGCTGGAACAGCAAATCGAGCGCGAACAGTTCCCGCAGGACATCGCTGAAAAATATCTGGAGCACCTGAAAGGCTATCTGATCCCGAAATACGCTGAGTTTATCGGCAAAGAGATCCAGACTGCTTATCTGGAATCCTATTCAGAATACGGACAAAACATTTTCGACCGTTATGTTACCTACGCTGACTTCTGGATCCAGGATCAGGAATACCGCGATCCGGATACCGGTCAACTGTTTGACCGTGAATCGCTGAATGCCGAGCTGGAAAAAATCGAAAAACCGGCCGGGATCAGCAATCCAAAAGATTTCCGTAACGAAATCGTCAACTTCGTGCTGCGTGCCCGCGCCAATAACAGCGGCCGCAATCCAAACTGGACCAGTTACGAAAAACTGCGCACGGTCATTGAGAAAAAAATGTTCTCAAATACCGAGGAATTACTGCCAGTTATCTCGTTTAACGCCAAGACGTCGACAGATGAACAGAAAAAACATGATGATTTTGTCGACAGAATGATGGAGAAAGGATACACACGCAAACAGGTACGCCTGCTGTGTGAATGGTACCTGCGCGTAAGAAAATCCTCGTAACAGAAGATCGTTGGCAACGTCGTTTGGGGGAAATATGACGTATTTTATTGACCGTCGGCTGAATGGCAAGAATAAAAGCGCGGTGAACCGCCAGCGCTTTTTGCGCCGCTATAAGTCGCAAATCAAACAGTCGATTGCCGAGGCCATCAACAAGCGTTCGGTTACCGACGTGGATAGCGGGGAATCCGTTTCGATCCCCAATTCCGATATCAACGAGCCCATGTTTCATCAGGGTCGCGGTGGCTTGCGCCACCGTGTTCATCCCGGCAACGATCACTTTGTGCAGAATGACCGCATCGAACGACCGCAGGGGGGCGGTGGCGGCGGCAGTGGTCAGGGCGATGCCAGCAAGGATGGTGAAGGCGAAGATGAGTTTTCATTCCAGATTTCAAAGGAAGAATATCTCGATCTGCTGTTTGAAGATCTGGCGCTGCCAAACCTGAGAAAAAACCAGCATAAACAGCTGAATGAATTTAAAACCCACCGCTCCGGTTACACGTCTAATGGCGTACCGGCCAATATCAGTGTGGTGCGCTCTTTGCAAAACTCGCTGGCCCGCCGCACGGCGATGACAGCGGGTAAAAAACGCGAGCTGCGTGAGCTGGAATCGACGCTGACCGAGGTCGAGCACAGCGAACCAGCACAATTACTGGAAGAAGAACGGCTGCGTAAAGAGATTGCTGAGCTGCGGGCAAAAATCGCCAAAACGCCGTTCATCGATACCTTTGATTTGCGCTACCGTAACTATGAACGTCGCCCCGAGCCTTCGAGCCAGGCGGTGATGTTCTGTCTGATGGATGTCTCGGGTTCGATGGATCAGGCAACCAAAGACATGGCCAAACGTTTCTATATCCTGCTCTATCTGTTCCTGAGCCGGACGTATAAGAACGTCGACGTGGTCTATATCCGTCACCATACACAGGCTAAAGAAGTGGATGAACAGGAGTTCTTCTACTCGCAGGAAACCGGCGGGACCATCGTTTCGAGTGCACTGAAACTGATGGATGAAGTCATTCAGGAACGCTACGACCCGGCGCAGTGGAATATTTACGCCGCGCAGGCCTCCGATGGCGATAACTGGGCTGACGACTCCCCGCTCTGCCATCAGCTTCTGGCACAGAAGATCCTGCCGATGGTGCGTTATTACAGCTATATCGAAATTACCCGCCGCGCCCACCAGACGCTGTGGCGTGAATACGAAGTGCTACAGGAGAAATTCGATAATTTCGCCATGCAGCATATCCGTGAACAGGAAGATATTTATCCGGTATTCAGGGAGCTGTTTCATAAACAGGTTCAGGATCATTAATTTTTAGCCTTTAAAAACAGCCGGTTAAGTTACTTTTACTGGCTGTTTCCCTTCACTTTTGAGTGCATATTCCCTTTCAATTAAATCAACAACTTACTCTTTGTTTTGGTGAAGATTTTCTTTCCATACGTCCAAACTATACCGTTTCATATGACGCAACAGCACAGTGAGTAAAATAATTTATTGATTAAAAAAGTAAATACCACCATTTATGAACGTATTTATTGGCAAATCATTTCAAAAGTGATGGGCATGCGAAAATAAAGTTACTATGGACTTCTCTCCGGCATTCCTCAGATTGCCATTGATCGAATTGTTCAATGGCAATCTGAGGAATGCCTGAATATCCACTCGTTCCTGTCGATCGAAAATGCGCAAGAAAAGCTCAATCGCTGGCGGAAGGAACATAACCATGATGGGCCACATTCCTCGTTAAATAACCAGACTCCGGCAGAATTTATCCGAAGCCTGCAAACAGGCCCGGATCTTTGATTTATCCTGGCACAGATATTGGGAAGGGATCAGAAACCGGAAATCTCAAAAAGTGCGTGGAACTAAAACTGGTGTGCTTACATATTCAGTGTGCATTACAAAACGTGGAAGAGACGTGTTTTGGGTGTGCTAATATCTCAGGCATCACACCCATGGCAAACATAATTAGGGCAATCATGGACAGCAAGATGCTTAACGAAATAAGTAAATTTCTAAGTTATATTTTACGTCATAAACCTGACACCATCGGATTGCAACTTGATGTAGAAGGCTGGGCAGATATCAATTCTTTGATTCTCGGCGCGGCGAAAGAAGGCCGCGTACTTGATCAGGCAATAATTCAGACAGTAGTAAATAGCAGTGATAAGAAACGTTTTACTCTCTCCGAAGATGGCCAGCGTATTCGTGCAGTTCAGGGACATTCTACACCAGACGTGAACCTTCAACATATGGAGAAAAAACCGCCAGAATTCCTCTACCATGGCACTGCAACACGCTTTCTTGAATCTATTCTTCAGCAAGGATTGATTGCAGGTTCACGTCACCATGTGCATCTATCACAAGACATAACCACAGCCGTAGCTGTCGGACAGCGATATGGAAAGCCTGCGGTGCTAAAAGTTGAAGCCCTGCGGATGCACCAACAGGGATTCAACTTTTTTCAGGCTGAGAATGGCGTATGGTTAACGAACCATGTCCCCAATTTTTTCATATATCAGGAATAGCCATTGTCTTTGTCTTCGACTTGCTCGGCTTTATAGCGGGAAGACTCTTCTTTGGCAGCACTAAACCATTCAGAGAAACCAGAATAAGACAAATTATCCCAAGGACTTAACTTCGGTTTTGAATAATCATAAATCCGGACACCCGTAGTGCCATCCTTACCTCCCCCATCAAAACAAGCAAGAACAACCCAGCCATCATTATACAGCCCTGACTCATCTTGAATAATTGCAAAGGGAACCAGGGCAGCCCCCGAAAACTTCAAAAGCATCGAGCTGTAATAAAAAAGAGATGTCGCCATATCTTTCGATAGAAGCCGCCAAGGCTCTATATCTAAAAACTCATCAGCTAAAACCACATCTAAATAATCAACAGGGAATTCAAAACTATTGGGTAAAATTGGAAGGTCGTACAAAAAAGGCTTCATTATTTAGCACCTCCAGAAATACGTGGTGGTTCTGTTGAACCGTAAGGATTAGAAGTAGAAAACCCCCCTGACTGTTTGTTTATACGACCAGTAATGGCCTCACCCCAAGTATTAAAATTCTGCCACCCTCTAGCCTCTTGAATAGCTGGCGTCAATGGATCATCAAATCCACGGACGCTAGCTTTAACGTCGATCCCCGCCTCTCTGGCCGCGGCAATTCGAGTGTTATCCATGCTAGTCAGCTTGCCATCAGGCATTTTAACGACGTCAACTGGATCACCTTTCCAACCATTAGTCCGCATGCTTTGTACCAAATCGTCGTATGTGTAATTTTTACCCGTGTCTCGGTCAGTTTTATTGAATGAAAAGCTATTTTGCGAGAACCGAATATCCTCAGCCGCATGGAATGTGACACTGCCAGCGCCTTTTGCACCCACATCGGCAGTAACTGACGTCGCTTTTCCTACTCCGCCAATCCCCGCCGCGCCCACCTGCGTCAGGCCGTAAATCCCTTCCGAGTACTGTGGAGAGACTCCCAACCCTTCCAGCAAATACGCACCGCTGGTTTTCTGGTTGACACCAGACAGGAAGGTGTTAAAGCCTGCATTAGCCGTATCTATCCCTGAGGCTGCCAGATAACCGCCTGCCAGGCAAGCTACACCCGCGGTGGTCGTGCATATTGCTGCCCCACCCACCGCCTGGAGTTCCCCGGCGGTAAATTGCGTCAGGCCACCTAAACGCGTCCCCACACCGTAGTGGGATAGCGCATCCCCGGTTTGATCACTAACCGAATACCCGAACATCGGCAAACTGGCGCTGGCATAGCTGCCCATTGCGTAGATCAGCTGGTTACCGCTCTGTGATGCCAGTACTGTACGCTCACTGGCATACGCATCACTGTTACCTAACTGCTCCAGCGCCTGCGCTTTCACATAATCCGGAGAACCTTCCGCAAACTCAGCGGAACATTTCACCAACGCACAGGCCGCCGCTTTCAGACGCGCTTCTTTATCTTTATCCCCACCGGACAATTGCTGGATCCGGGCTACTTCATCCGGGTGTAACTGGCGGTTATAGCGTTCAGCATCCAGTGAGACGGCTGCGCCGGACTGTGCACCGGTCGTTCCGCCAATAATTCCGCCAATTGCACTACCACTTAACGTGGCGGCCCACTGGGTGATAGCCCCTCTTTCATTGCGGTCCAGTTGTGTGTTGTTACTCAGATAAGTATCGACCATCTGACTAAACGCTTCGCTGCTCATCCCGGCCAACCCGCCGGCCAGCGCATTGCCGCCGCCGAAACTCGCCTGGATTGCACCTATCACACCGTGGATCGCGGCTTTTTCGGGGCTATTCGGTCCCCAGCCCATCGCCTCACCAAGATCACCGGCAGCTGAGTTCGCCATCTGCCCGAACACCGCCGCCAGTTCCTGTTGCTCGGCAATTTTCTTCTCATCGAAAATCTTATCGATATGACCATTGGCGTTGTCGGTATCGCGGCTTAGCCCTGCAATATCCTGCGTCTGCTTCTCACTGTCTCGGATGACGATACTGCCCGCAGCAATGGCCGATTGCGTTGTACCTGAAGCGTCACCGCTGCTCTTAACACCAATAACAGGGACAACGCCGCCGCCGTTAACCCGCTCGCCTTTATTATTTTTTTCCGATGAAAAGCCACCGGCAAGCCCCTGGCTACTGGCACTGTACTGCGCTTCGTTATTGATATCGCTCCAACCCAACGAACCGGTATCAAGCAGGTTCTTATCGGCTGTTGCAGTGCTCGCTATGACTGCACCATCCAGTTGGGTATGGTTGCCTACCGTAATATCGAACCCTTTATCCCCGGCAAACAACCCGCTTTGCTCACCAACGCTTGCGTAGTCGCTGTCGGTTTTGCTCTTATTAATACTCAGTGAGGCTGAACCGGTCATTGACCCGAAAGTGAAACTGGCGCCGCCACTCACGCTTTTCTGCTGGCTGTGGTACTCGTCAGTATCCTGCAGGCTGGTTATCGTCAGGTCGCGACCCACCTCAGCAGTGATTTTTTCACCCAACACCTGCGCACCGGAAATAACCGTATCCCGTCCGCTGCTCAGGCTAAGCCCATCACTGGCGTTGACCCGCGTATTAACATATTCGGTACTCTTACCGTCAGCCGTTCCTTTTGACTGGTAACCGCTGGCCGACACGCCAATTCCCGTCTCCTGACCCAGCGATATATGCACACCGACATTCCAGCCGCTGCTGTTATTCTTACTGGTTTGCTCGGTGTTGTTCGATGCGGCATCCAGCAGCAGATCATTCTGCGCCACAAGAGTGACATTATTGCCTGTCACACCGCTGCCGCTGATATGAAGATCACCGCGGGTACCTTTGTTACCCGTAGCCACCAGCGTGGTATTTCCGCCTGCGCTGAGGGTGCTGCCGCGTACCTGATTTTGTGTAGAACTGGATTCAGATGAGCTTTTACTCGAACCTACGCTGAGTTCCACCTTCACGGCGTTCAGATTGCCCTGGGCTACATCAGTCGCCATGGAAGAGGCACCCGCGACAGCTATCCATGCGTTATCTGCCGCCTGCACGGCATACAGCGTTTTCAGCCGTTCGTCGCTGACCTCCCCACTTCGTTTGAGTGTGCTGTTCGCTGCAAGAATGGCATCGGTCACCGGGCTGGACACTGACAATGTCAGACCGCTCTTTTTCTGTTCGTAACTCTCTTTACGTCTCAACAGATCGTTACCGGGGTCAACCACAATTTCGCCCGCGACAACGTTCAGGTTTTTATCGGCAATCACATCCGCGCCGCTGATATGTGCTTTTTCACCCGCGATAATATTTGCGTTACCGCCGGTTGAACCAATAGTGCTGACACTCTGACTCTGAGTGGTACCCTCTTCATTGAGCTGATGTCGCGATTGTGCGCTGCCGATGGTTACACCAAAACCTCCCGTGCCCATCAGCCCGCTTTTTTTAGTCTCGCTCAGGCGGTAGCTGGAACTGGTATCGGTGGCTGCAAGGATATTGACATTTTTCCCCGCTTTCAGCGTCACATCCCCGTCACCCACCACGGACGAGCCCTTCACCGTCAGGTCTTGCCCGGCAACAATTGACACCTTGTCGCCACTCAGCTGCGAGGCTTTCTCTGTGGTGGCATAGTCCTCTGCAACGGTATGCGTGGTCGTGCCGGAGAACAGGTGTTTTTTGGTTTTGGTTTTTTCGTCGTAGCTGTACTGGCTTTCCTGTGCGGTGGTGATATTCACATCCCGCCCGGCGTTCAGGGCCAGGTCGCCGGTGGCCTGTACTTGCGCGGCCTGTGTCGTAATGTCACGCCCGGCGGCAATGCTGGTGCTTACGCCGCTGACCACCGCTGTCCCTTCCTGCCCCACATTCTCGCGGATACTCACGCTTTTACTGCCGTGGGTTTCGCTGTAGGTGCTGGTCTGCTGCGCGTTCAGGTTGACGTCGCGACCGGCGCTGAGTGAGGCGTTGAGATCGGCGGTGAGTTGCGCCGCCTGCGAGTTAAGGTCGCGCCCGGCGCTGAGCGTCAGGTCACCGCCGCTGCTCACCACCGTGCGGGTGGCGTTGTTGCTGTCAGCCTGATTTTTGCCGCTGGTCTGATGGCTGCTCTGATCCATCGTGTTGAGATTGATGTCGTTGACTGCCGCCAGCGTGGCGTCGCCTTTGGCGGTGACGGCGCTGCCCGCCACGGTCAGGTCGTGTCCCGCGCTGGCCGATAAATTACCGCCCGCGCTGACCGTGCTGGCCTGGCTGTCGGTGGTCTGTGTACTGCTTTTCGCCGTGGTTTTGCTGGTGCTGAGCGCGTTGCCAGTGATGCTGATATCGTTCAGCGCCACCAGTTGCAGGTCACTGCCCGCCGTGAGTCGGGCACCGGTGTTGTTGATGTCGTGACCGGCGGTAAGCGAAAGCCCGTCAGTGGCCGAGATACCGGCCACGTCGCCGGTCTGGGTCTGGCTGAAGGTCAGCTGAGACGTTTTGCTTTTGCTGGTGGTCGGCGCGGCCGTCCACTGCTGCGCCTGCGTGACGTTATTGATGTCGCCGCTGACCGAGGCCAGTGCCACGGTCTGTCCGCTAATCGAAGAACCGATATTATTGATATCGCCCAGCGCGCTCAGTTGCAGGCTGCCGTTAGAAGCAATCAGCCCGGCGTTAAGGTTATCCAGCGAACTGCTGCTTTTTGCCGCCAGTTGCGTCCGGGCCTGCAGGGTACTGCCCGCGTTGACGATATGCCCGGCGTCGAGATTGACGGTGTTCCCGGAAATCACGCTGCCGGTCACCGCGTGGGTGTCGTTGGCAGAAAGATAGAGTTTAGGTGCCAGAACCGTCTGGCCGTTGACGGTGGTTTTTTCCCACCAGACGATGCTTTTGGTCAGCGCAGCGACCTGTTCAGGTGACAGGCTGACGCCCAGTTGCAGGCCCAGACCGGCCTGCTGTTCGGCGGCGTTATCAATCAGATACTGCATCTGCGCGAGGTCTGACCCTGTGCCGCCGACGTAGCGCTGCCCGGTCTGACTGAGCACGGCGTTATCGACATAACGGGTATCGAAGGCGGCATCGCCGAGGAATTTGTAGTCGTAATCCGGCGTCAGCTTCAGCCGGTCCATAAAGTAGGCCGAGCCGAGGAACTTGCTCTCGTCGGTATAGACGGGTGCCGTTTCAATGCGCGGGCTGGACGGCGTGCCGGGCTGAACCGCAGGATGGACAACCTGACCTGCCACCGGCGTTGCAGAAAAGGCCGCAGAGGTCAGGCCGGTACCACCCGGGGTGGCCTGTTTGCCCACGGCAGATATCGCAGACGTCGGTCCCGCAAGGTAATCGTTCAGCGCATTGAACAGTGACGGATCGGTTTTACCGATCCCGCCAAGTTGCGGGTTGGTGGTGATCAGATACGGGCTGGAAGGATCCTGACTCGCCACAAACAAACCGTTATTGCCGGTCGGCAACGGGTAATCCGTCAGTGCAGCGCCCTGATTGCCGATTTGCTTTAAAGCATCGGTGACGGAATTGTTCCACTGTACCGAGCCGACGGTCAGGTTTTGTGCGGATGCCAGTTGTTTACTTTGCGAACCGCTGACCGGTTGCAGGCCCGACGTGCCGTTCAGAGACGGGGCGCTTATCGCATGGGATAAACCGCCTGCGTTAGCGGAGGTCGTGGTATTGCTGATGTTATTGCTGAAACTGGCGTTAACTGCCCCACCGGCCTGAATAACTGAGCGGAGGCCTTCGCCGGTGCTGAGGGTTTCGTAAGTTGCGCCGTTCGCTAACTGATAGGTAACTTTAGTATTGGTATCGGCATCAACGTAATAGCAGTTGCCACAGTCAGGGTCAAAGTAAGCTAAGCCGTGGAGTTTATCGAAGCTCTCAGTGGCTGTAACGCCCGTATATTTATAGGTCAGATATTCATTTTGGACGCCATTCTCATAAGACTGATTATTCAAAGAACTGCCGGACAGGGTGATGTTTCCCCCGGCCAAAATATTGCTGGCGATATTATCTACATTACTGGCTGCAATATTTAAATCGCGGTTTGAAGCAATACGCCCCGCGCCTCCTGAGGCGGTAGCATTAACGGTTGAGGTACTGACCAGATATTTCTTTTCTGCAGCCGTCGCTTTCGGCGCAAGGTAAAAATGGTCATCAACGGAACCGTTACCTTGTCCCATACTTCCGCCAGTTCTGACCGATACCGTGTAATAACCGAGGTCGCTTTCGTTGAGATCCCCTAATCTCATGGTCACGGAGCTTTGCCCCAACCATGACGGCGCATCCACCGGCGTTTGAGAGGAACCGGACACACTCAAACCGTCCCGCTGATTCAGCAGATGGCCGGTATTGATGGTGATATCGCCGTTAGTAGTCTCAATATCCCCTGACGTGTTGACCACTTCACTGTTGGCGTTGCCCGCCGCGTCCCGCTGCAGCCACAGGCTGTTGCCCGCCAGAATATCGCCGTAGTTATTGTGAATACTGTCGGCCAGCAACTGCATGTTGTTACCGGCGTACAGCAGTGCGCTGTTGGCAAGCGGCCCGGCTGCGGACATCACCACGTTGCCCGCCCCGCCGACAAAGCCGCTGTTGTTAAGCACGCCACGGCTGGCCAGGCGGATATCCCCGCCGGACTGCACGCTGCCGCTGCCGTTGAGCTGGATGTTGCTGGCGTCCACGCCCACCGTCCCGCCGCCGCCGCGCAACTGACCGCTGTTGGTAAAGTTGCCGGTCGAACTGAGCTGGATGCCGTTGCCCTGCAGGGTGCCGAGCACGTTCAGGTCGCCCTGCGTGCTGAGGTTGAGGGTCTGCCCTGCCGCCAGCGTGCCGGTCTGGGTAAAACCCGAACCGAGTTGCAGCGTCATATCCCCCAGCGCCAGCAGGCTGCCCGCCTGATTGAGCACCGGCGTCACCAGCGTCAGGTTGCCTGCGCTGTAGAGTTTGCCGCCCGCCTGGTTGTCGGCGTTCTGAACGTTAAGCCCCAGCGACTGACTGCCCAAAACGGTGCCGGTGTTATGCAGTTCGTTACCGGTCAGCGTCAGCCGGTCGCCCTGAAGCTGGCCCTGATTGGTCATCTGCGTGACGTTCAGCGCGCTGTCGCCCTGTCCGGTCAGCGTACCGCTGTTGTTGAGCGTGCCGCCGGTCATGGTCAGGCCCTGTGCCTGCAGCGTGCCGCTGTTGGTCAGCACCGGTGCAGACACTGTCAGCCTGCCACCGCTCAGTAAGGTGCCCTGATTATTGAGATTATTGGAAAGGGTCAGATGGCTGACGCCGTCGCCCTGCATCTGGCCCTGATTGAGCAGCGTCTGTGCGCCCAAATCTAACGTCCCCTGACTGCGTACGGTGCCGCCGCTCAGGTTGGTGATGCCGTTTTGTACCGTACCCTGCAGGCTTTGCTGGCCCTGTAACTGCCCGCCGTTGCTAATACTGTTGGTGGTGAGCGTCAGGTTACCGGCCTGAAGAGTGCCGCTGTTAGCAATATTCCCGGCGTTCACCGTGGCGGTGCCGCCGCTGAGTAATGTGCCGCCCTGCTGAATCTGAAGTTGCCCGCTGAGCGTGGTCGCAAGCGCGCTGACACCGCTGATGCTGCCGCTGCTGGTCAGCGCACCGCCGGTCAGGGTGAGATTATCCGCCGACCAGTTCCCCTGATTATTCAGGTTCGCCGCCTGCAAAATAGCCAGACCGGTGGAGATGATTTTGCCCTGCACCTGCGTGTTGAGCGCACCGGTCAGGTTGAGGTTCGCGCGCGAGGCGGTCTGGATCGCGCCGTTAAGATCTAACTGACCGGCGTGTACATCGGCGCTGTCGGCCTGCCAGTTGCCGTTGTTGGTGACGTGCGCGGCGGTGACGGTGAGTGCGCCCTGCGTCAGCATCTTGCCGGACGTGGCGTTGGTTAAATCCTGCTGCAGCTGCGCCGTCAGGCCCTTCAGGCCAATCAGGTTGCCGCTGTTGTCTGCGGAACCGGCGGTAACGGCCAGCACGTCGCCCTGGATTTGCCCCTGATTGGTCAGATGGTTAGCCGTCACCGTGGCGGTTTTATCGCTGAGCAACTGACCACTGTTTTCCAGCGTGGCGGCGTTTACTGTGACATCACCGGAAGAGAGCAGGCTGCCGCTGTTGTTCAGATCCCCCTGCATCTGCGCGTTCAGGCCATTCGTGCCTAATGCCGTGCCGCCGTTGGTCAGGCTGTTACCGGTCAGAGTAAGCTGGCTGCCCTGTAAACGTCCCTGATTTTGGGTATCACCCACCTGCACACCCAGCGTGCCGCCGGACAATACCTGCCCCTGCGCACCGTTGGTTAAGGTGCTGGCGGTGAGCGTGGTACCGCCGTTGCCCTGCATCAGCCCGTTGTTGCTGATACCCGTGGCATTCACGCCGACGGTTTGTGCCAGAAGCTGGCCGTTGTTGTTCACAACCGGTGCCGTCACGGTCAGACCATTACCCGCAGATATCACGCCGGTGCCCTGATTGGTCAGACTGCCGGTGACATTCACGCCGACGTTACCGCCGGAGATATTGCCCTGATTGACCAGCGTCTGGCCTTCCAGCGTCATCTGGTTCTGCGCAGACAGGCTGCCTTGCTGCTGCAAGGTACCGGCTTTCACATGCAGGCCGTCGTCGGCGGTGATGGCACCGCTGTTGGTCAGCGAGGTGGCCGTGATATCCACATTGTCCGCGCCCAGCGCCGCGCCGTTGGTCAGCGTACCGGCCTGAACTGTCAGCGTGCCCGGTGTCACCAGTTTCCCGGCCAGATCGGCTTTTTCAGACGCACTGATCCCCAGCGCGTTTTTACCCTGCGTCTGCGAGCCGTTGCCGGTGGTGAGCTGTTGCGTGGTCAGCGCCGCGTTGCCATCTGCGGAGAGAAAACCCTTTAAGTTCGCGGTATCCGCACTGAGGTTCACATCGCCCTGGCTGGACTGTACCGATCCGGCGCGGGTGGTCAGCGCGGTGGCGTTAAGCGTCGCCCCCTGCGTGCCGGTCAGCGTGCCGCCCAGATCTGCCTGGGCGGTGTTGAGCGTCAGCTGACCGCCTGCCAGTAAGGTTGCCGCATCACCGTTGGTCACGCCGTCCCGCGCGTTCAGTATGATGTCGCCGCGGGTGCCGGTCAGCCCCTGATTATTGAACTGACTGAGGGTCAGCGTCTGGTCACCGCCGGACTGCGCCGTGCCGTTGTTATTGAAGGTGTCGCCGTCAAGCTGCTGCGTGCCGAGGGACTGCAGCAGGCCGTTACTGGTCAGGGTGCCGAAGCTGAACTGCCCGTTGCGGTTGGCGGCCAGCGTGCCGCCGTTGCTGAAATCGTGTGCGGTAAAGTTCAGGTCACGCCCGGCAATCAGGCTGCCGGACCACTGGCCGTCGCTGGCAACCGTGGCCTGCACGTCATTTTGCGCCGAGGTTTTACCACCCTGTGCGGCATTAAGCTGGTCAGCGTTAATCGAAAGAGTATTGCCCGCGCTGGTGGTGCCGTCGAGCTGCTGCTGCGCGGCAGATAACTGCATATCTCCCGTGGAGGCCAGCGAACCGGTGCCGGTCACCTGCAATGTGCCGCCACCGGCTTGCAACGTGTTGCCGTCGAGCGCACCGGCCAGCGTGGCGCTGCCGGTTGCCGTCAGGGATAAATCTTTATCGCTGTGAACGGACCCCTGCGCCCCGACGGACAGATCCGTAGCGTTCAGGCCCACGTTACCGGAGGTCGACAACTGGCCGCCAAGTGTCTGCTGCGCGGCAGTAAACTGAATATCGCCAAGGCTGGTGATCAGCGAGTTTTGCCCGGCGTTCAGGGAAGTGCTGTTGAGCGTCAGGCCATTTTTGCCGGTCAGCGTGCCGTCGACAATCATCTGACCGCCGCCGATGTTCAGCCGGTCACCGGCAAACAGCGAGCCCTGTTCACCCACGGTCATCTGGTCAGCAACCTGCAACCCCAGCCCCTGCTGCGAACCGATCAGCCCCTGATTGCTGAGGGTGCTGGCAGTAATATCTTGTTCGCCGCCGGACTGCATTTTGCCGCTGTTGTTCAGTTCGCTGGCGTTCAGGATCTGTGTACCCCGCGCCTGTATCAGGCCGCCGTTGGTCAGTTTTTGCGTGGTAAGTTGCGTGTTGCCGCTGGCGGCCAGCGTGCCGTTGTTGGTCATGTCGCCCGCACTGACGCCCAGATTACCGCCCGCCGTCAGGCTGCCGTCCCACACGCCGTTATTACCCGCCTCCGCCTGCACATTCCCGACAGCGTAAAGCTTAGCGCTGCTGGCCGAACTCAATGAGCCGCTGCTGAGCCGCAGGTTTTGTCCGGCGCGGACGTTCCCGCCGAACATCGCACTGTTCTGCACGCCGATATCCGCATCGGTACCGGACTGAATCTGCGACCCTGCGAGGGTGGAAAGTTGCCCGAAACGCCCGGTCAGTTGATTGTCGCTCGATAACAATCCGCCAAGCTGAGTCTCTCCGGCAGTAAGGGTCAGGGCACCGCTGGCCTGTACCACCCCGCTGTTATCCAGCGTTGTCGCCTGAAGATCTTGCGTCCCCTGTGCCTGCAGCGTGCCGGTATTGGTCAGCCGCTGCGTGGTGATACGGGCGTTTCCGTTTGCGGCGATCAGTCCGTTATTGGTGAGATATCCGGCGTTCAGTTGGAGATCTTTCCCCGCCGTCAGCTTGCCCTGCCACTGGCTGCCATTACCGGCAGTAGCATGAATATTGCCTGCCGCAGACACCTGCGCGGTATTGCCTGAATTGAGCTGGTCAGCGGCCAGGGTCATATTGCCGCCGCTGGTCACCTGGCTCCCCTGAACGGCCAGTTGCCCCTGGCTGTTGAGCGCCATATCGCCGCCCGATTGCTGGGTGCCGTTAAGGGCGATGGCCTGCGCATTCGCCGTCAGCTTGCCGGTGGAAGTCGCATTACTTAGCGTCAGCTTGCCGCTGGCATCAATCTGCATATCGCCAACCGAGGCGTTCAGGTTGCCGAGGTTGACCCCGACGCCCTTGTCGCTGGAAACCAGATGAATGCGGTTGGCGTACATGCCGCCGAGTGCGCCGGTGTCAATCGCCACCGCCGGTACGCCTGCGCCGGATATCGGCGTGGCATTGCCCTGCGCATCGACACGGTTGGCACCCAGGGTGACGTTCAGGTCTCTGGCGTACAGCCCGGCGTTAATCTGCGCGGCGCGGGAAATCAGTGAAAAAGAATCGCTCGTGCGGGCATCCAGCCCCTGACCTTCAACGGTGATCGCGCCCTGCGTGACCTCGAGGGATTGCAGCGAGCCGTCCGCATTCAGCACCGGCCTGCCGGTGGTCAGCGTGGCGTTAGGGGTGTTGAGGAAGCCGCAGCCGTTACAGGTGATGCCGTAAGGGTTGGCGACCATGACGTTCGCGGCTTTACCGGCGACTTCCATGTAGCCGTTAAGCTGTGAAGGGTTCGACGACACCACTTCGTTAATGATGCCCTTCGCTTCCTGACCTGCCGTAAGATTGGGGTTGTTCTGTATCAGCCCGCCCAGCTGAGTCTGGGTCAGTTTGCCGGTGGCGTTGTTGAGAATGAGGCCCTGCTGGCCGACGTTGAAATCGTTGTATTTATTATGCGAAATCCCGGCCTGATTCGGGGTGGCGATGTTCACCACCGGCACGCCGTTACCCGCCTGATCGGTGCGGGTGTTGCCTTCGGCTACCGTGATACCCGCCGCAAATGCGGGCATCACCGGTTGCCAGACCAGCCATCCCATCAGCCCGTAGGCCAGCGCTTTACGCCATAACGCGACCGGTTGCTCTGTGATCGATTTCATCGCCGAATTCCTTCTCTCTTATGCAGAGGTACAACGCTAAAGTGCAAAACCGATGCGGTAGTAGACCGTGACGCGATCCGGTGCCAGTGAGTCCGGATAGCTCAGCGGCCAGCCGACAGTAAACTGGCTGGAGAAATGTGCGTTACTGCTCGATAAACCCACCGCCCCGCCCCATAAGGTGCCGGACGCATTGGTGTCGTGATTGCTGCGTTGCAGGTAGCCGCCGTCGAGGGCCGTCACGGCGCTGATCTGGCCGAGCACCGGCAGCGTGAACAGTTGGGTATCCAGCTCATTACGCCAGTAGCCGCCGTTGTCGCCGGAGAGGTATTGCTCTTTGAACCCCCGCACCGAGCTTTCGCCGCCAATCGTCAGGCGTTCGCTGCCGTAAAGACGGTCATCGCCCCACTGGCCGTAGGCGCTGGTCAGCCAGGTAATGCGTTGGGTGACAGGCCGGTAATAGCTGGTGGACAGCGTCCATTTGGAGAACTCCGCGCGTGGGGCATCCGGATTTTTATCTTCATCGCTTTCGCCGCCAAACCACGGCACACCACGGCTGAACGCCGGGTTAAGCGTGGCGTATCCGCCCCAGAGTTTCTGGCTGTGATTAATGCCTGCGGTCCAGCTGGTCAGGCTGCGGGTGCTGCTTTCCAGCGGGGCGTCGTTGAGATAATTTCGGTTGAGGCGGTGCGTCAGCCCAAGGCTGGCGGCGGTTTTCATGTCGCCGTTGCGAAACAGCACGCGGGAAAGCGTGAAGCGGTGCGCCTGGCTGTCGCCGGTGGAGCGCCACAGATAGCCCTGCGATTCAATCGTGCTCAGGTAGTCGCTGTAGCTGTAGTTGTAATCGAACAGCCAGTAGCCGTAAGGCAGATTAACGCCCGCCTGCACGCTTTTTGCGTCGTGGTCGCTTGCGCCGTCGCTGCTGCGTGACGCACTGACAAACCACTGATCCGCCAGCCCGAGCAGGTTATTGCCGGTCAGCGCGCCGCTGACCTGTCCGGTGCCGGTGCTTTTCTGCCCTGAGTTATCAAAACCGGCGCTGGCCTGCAGGGGAAACTCAGGCTTTGAGGTGAGGTTGACGATGGAGTATCCCGGCTGGCTGCCGGGCTGGATTTCAATCTGCACCGGCGTTTTGCGCAGCCGGTTAATCTGCTCCATCCCCTGTTCGATATCACGCAAATTAAGGATGTTGCCGGTCAGCCCCGGAAACGCCATCGCCAGCATTGCGCCGCGCTGGTTTTCCATTTTGATGGCTTCGAGTTTGCCTTCCATCACCGTCAGGCTGAGCGCGCCGGAAGACAAATCCTGTTCAGTGAGAAACGCGCGGCTGGTGATGTAACCCTGGCCGATATACCAGTCGGAGACCTGTTTCACCAGGGCATTAATCTGGCCAATGCCGAGGCACTGTTGCAGATAGGGTTGAGTGAGTTTTTGCTGTATTCGCGCGGGCATATGGTCTGCGCCGCTGAGGGTAATGTCGTGAATATCAAAGCACGGGCCGGCGGGTTGCGCTGGGGTTTGCGGCGCGGGGGCGACTGACGTGCTGCGCTCCAGTTCCTGACGCTGCTGCTGGTTCTGCTGCAGAAGTTGCCGCTGCTGCTGTTCGATACTGTCGCGGTCAGCGGGGCTGAGCGGCGCGGCCTGCGCGGTGAGGGAAAACATTCCGGTAAGTACCAGCAGGCAGGAAACTCGCCACCGCAGGGAAAGACACGCGCACGCCGAAACAGTGCGGGCTAATGGTGTAAGAAAGCTTATGATTTCCATATCCGGTGTTTTCTATCGCCAGAACCGCTTGCCTGTACGCCTCAAAAACACAGCATCAGAAGTGGCTATGGCATTGATTTAAGATTAAACATTCGGTTTCTATCGGCAGGGATAAGATTTACTTTAGGTTTTTTTTAAGTTTATAAAAAAAATTCTGCAAGAAGCATAGCGCGAAACATAAGAAATCATGGTTTATAGGGGTATTCACTCTGTTGCCCCTGCCAGCACCGTTTGTGGCCTTCAGGGATATTTTCTTGTGGCTTACAAGCAGGATACAGGGAATATAATCGGGAGGCTTAATAGCCATCCGCTTATTTAAAATTCAGTGCAAGATGCTGGCAAAAATAACCCATAAAAAAAGCCAGAGGATTTCTCCTCCGGCTTTTCTGCATAATTCCCCGGGGGAAATTACAGACCGTACACCAGGTTTACAGACGTCACGGTGTCGGTTTTATCCGGCGCACTGGCTGGTGGTTTGGTGTTATAGGTTACGTCATACGCCACTTTCAACGAGAAGTGGGAGTTGATCGCAACGGTCAGCGCGGTTTCTGAGTTCAGCGTAGTTTCGTCGTTCGCTAATACAGAAACACCCTGCGTGAAGCGCGCAGTGTCGCTGATCTGGTAACCGTAAGTGCCTGAAGCGTAAGCCAGCGCACGAGTGGTGTTACCGCCCTGTTCGAATTCATCATGACGAACACCAGGACCTGCTTCCAGGTTCAGCGTATGAACCGGGCCGCTCCAGATCTGACGACCATAACCGACAGCGCCCACAGTCCGCGAACGGTAACCGTTATAACGGTCGCTCAGCCAGCTCCCCTGACCGAAAATATAGTTCGCGTTGTCAAGGTTATAACGCGTACGGGCACCGGCCTGATACTTCTCGGATGAACGCACACCGGAAGAAGAGGTGTTACGCGCAGAACCCCACAGGCTGTTAGCCGTGTTGGTATCAAACCAGGTCATGGTGGTATCAGCATTCAGCGTGGAGTTGCTGGTGTTACCGGTTTGCGCACTGTAACCCGCCTGAATATTGCCCTCGAACGGTTTTTTCGCCTGAGCCGGATCATCTAACGCGGTGAAGATGGTGGTGTCTGCAAGGCTTGAAATACTGAACAGCGCTGCACCGCAGACTACGGCACAAGCTGGTAAACGACGTACAACCCGAAAAAACATTTTGTTTCCCCAATAAGACTTAAGGCAAATAACGAGACTGGAACCACACGATTTATGCCATTAATTAGGATCCGTTAATCAAGCCTGGCAACTCCATTTCGATGGCATATGCATACAAATATTTCTACCGCAACAAATATAACGCACTCAGCCCGGAATATCTTAATAAAGCGGCTTTTTTGGATAGTTCCGAGTGACATATATTTCCGGCAATAGAAACATACAAAATCATTACCCTTTCTTGCATTGATTTCTTATTTCAATGAGGAATGGAAATGGTTCATTACGCGCCACACTTTACGTCTTCCCGCCACTTTGGTTCGAAATATTGCGAGCCGGCAGCGTACAGATTTCCGCCTAACTCGTCGCTGAATCTTGTCCTTTTGAGCGATGCGGGGTAGTTTTGTCCTGATAACGTCTTATTTTTGCCTCGGGTTCCTCGAAGGCAGCCTTCAGGAGGAGTGGTCATGGCTTTACAACAAGAGATTATTCAGGCTCTGCACGTCAAACCCCACATCGATGCCGCACAGGAAGTTCGTGTCAGCGTCGATTTTCTCAAAAGTTATCTGCTGGCCCACCCGTTCATCAAGACACTGGTTCTGGGTATCAGCGGCGGGCAAGATTCTACTCTTACCGGCAAACTTTGCCAAACAGCAATTAGCGAATTACGCGCACAAACAAATGATAGCACTTACCAGTTCATTGCGGTGCGCTTGCCATATGGCGTGCAAGCTGATGAATCGGACTGCCAGGATGCCATTGCATTCATCCAGCCAGATCAGGTTCTGACCGTTAATATCAAAAGTGCCGTCCTGGCAAGTGAAGCGACCTTACGTGAAATCGGTATCGAACTGAGCGATTTCATTAAAGGCAACGAAAAGGCCCGCGAACGCATGAAAGCGCAGTACAGCATCGCCGGGATGAAAAAAGGCGTGGTGGTCGGGACTGATCATGCTGCCGAAGCCGTGACCGGTTTCTTCACTAAATACGGTGATGGCGGCACGGACATTAACCCGATTTTCCGTCTGAACAAGCGTCAGGGAAAAGCCCTGCTCAAAGAATTGGGTTGCCCGGAACATCTCTATAAGAAAGCCCCGACCGCTGACCTTGAAGATAACCGCCCTGCCTTGCCAGATGAAGCCGCACTCGGCGTAACTTACGAACTGATCGACGACTATCTGGAAGGCAAGAAAATCGACGATAAATATGCCACCATCATTGAGGGCTGGTACCTGCGCACTGAACATAAACGTCAGCCGCCGGTCACGGTGTTTGATGATTTCTGGAAGAAAAAATAAGTCTTTCGTCACCGCTTAGATCACGGACACCTGCGGGTGTCCGTTTTTATTCACAGCGCCCGCCGGTCTGATTATCACAAGCTTCTTTCCATTCATTAACGAAATCATTACCCTTAGCCTCCTTTCGGATGACTGACAGTGATGTTTTCAATGCAAAAATTCCTTTTCCTGCTGCTGAGCATGGTGCTGCTTGGCCCTTTAGGTATTGATTTGTACCTGCCCGCCATTCCCGCCATCGCGCTCGGTTTACAGAGCACCGAGGCGGTCATTCAGTCCTCGATTTCCTTATTTATTCTGGTGATGGGGCTGGGACAACTGGTGGCCGGTCCGCTGGTGGATAAATTTGGTCGTCGCCCGATCGCCATTATCGGCGTCATGGTGTATCTGGCAGGGGCGATAGTTGCTGCGACCTCCGTAACACCGTGGATGTTTTTATTATCCCGCGTCATTCAGGGACTGGCAGTGTGCTGCACTTCCGTAGTGATTTTCAGCGGCGTACGCGACCGGATGAGTGGCAACGATGCCGCCCGTGCGTATGGTTTCCTCAATGGCACGCTGAATATCATTCCGGCACTGGCACCGCTGATCGGCGGCCTGATCGCGCAATATTATGGCTGGCGTGCGCCGTTCTGGGCATTAACCGGTTATACACTGGCTGTCTTACTGCTGGTTATATTCAAACTGCCTGAGACTCGCCCTGCTGATACGCAGACCAACACCGGCCTGCCATTCCGTCAGTACGCCCGCATTTTATTCAATGCGCGTTTCATTACTTTTGCTCTGGTGAATGCAGGTGCAATGGGTATGGCGCTGACGTATGTCTCGCTGGCGCCGACCGTTTTGATGAACACTGCCGGGCTGACGCCACTGCAGTTTTCACTGGTATTCGGCGCAAACGGATTCTGGATCATGGGGATGAGCTTTATCGCCAACCGGATTATCCGTAAAGTGGGGCGTCCGGTATGTCTGAAAACAGGCGGCATCCTGATGTTTATTGGCTGTCTCGGGCTAATAGCTGGGATCACGCTGGTTCCGCCTGCGGAACAAACAGCAACCTGGCTGTATATGGTGCCAGTCGCCAGCGCCTGTGCCGGTCTGGCTTTCCTGATGGGCCCGGCCACCAGTTATGCGCTGGAACCGTTCTCCGGTGAAGCTGGCGTGGCTTCGGCACTGGCAGGTTCGGTGCAAATGGCGGGCGGTGCACTACTTGGTTTTATCGCGATGGCATTACCGTTGCAGCCTAAGCTGAGTCTGTCGCTGGTGATGCTGGCAGGAGGATGTCTGGCGATGCTGGCTCGACGCGCCAGCAAAAAATCGACGGGCCAGCTGACCCGCCTGGGACAGTAATACGTTTTTTAACCGATTGTCGACACCGGTACGCGGGGTGCCAGCGCACTCAGCAGTTCGTAACCCAGCGTACCGGCCGCTGTTGCCACGTCATCCACCGGTAAATTATTCCCCCACAACTCAACCGGCGCACCCATCTGCGCCTGCGGGCATGGCGTTAAATCCACAGCCAGCATATCCATTGAAACCGTGCCCGTCGTCGTCGTTCGCACGCCGTCTACCCAAACCGGTGTACCGGAAGGCGCATGGCGCGGATATCCGTCCGCATAGCCACAGGCCACCACGCCGATACGCTGAGGACGAGTTACACTGTAACGCCCGCCGTAACCCACGCGCGCACCGGCGTTAAGTTCCTGTACGGCAATCAGCTCACTTTTAAGCGTCATTACCGGTTGCAGACCGGTATGCGCAATATCTTTCCACTCACCGCTTGGCGACGCGCCATAGATAATAATTCCCGGACGGATCCAGTCATGATGTGTATGCGGATGCCACAGCGTCGCAGCGGAATTGGCCAGACATCGCGGGCCGCGAATGTTTTGCCCGGCGAGGTTAATCACACTCATCTGCGCATCGACACCTTCCACACTGTCAGCGGTGGCGAAATGGCTCATCAGCGTGATTTCCCCCACCTGCTTCAGCTCACGTAACTGCTGCCAGACAGCACCGGCGCGCTCAGGTGCAAAACCCAGGCGGTTCATGCCACTGTTTACTTTCAGGTAGATACTGACCGGCAGGCTGATGCTGGCCTGCGCAAGGGCTTTTATCTGCCATTCGCTGTGTACGGCCGTGGTCAGGCGATATTTATCAACAATAGCCAGATCCTCTGCGGTAAAAAAACCTTCAAGCAGTAATATCGGTCCCTGCCAGCCGGACTCACGCAGTAAAATCGCCTCATTGAAATCGAGTAAAGCGAAACCGTCAGTGGCGGATAAACTGCGCCAGATACGGGATATACCGTGGCCGTAGCCGTTGGCTTTCACCACCGTCCAGACTTTACTGTTGGGGGCAAAACCGCGAATGATGTTCAGGTTTTGAGTTAACGCAGACTGAGACAATGTGGCTGAAATCGGGCGAGGCATACCAGCTCCGGCAATAAGCAAAGTAAAAACCATGCGGTATCAAACCCCGCATGGGATCGGATTACAGCAGGTTCAGCCTACCGGATGCATTTTGTGCGGGCCAGCCGGACGGGCAATGAAATCCGGGCTGTAACGCTCAACCGAGAGATCATCGGATGGGATCGCAGGCATCACGCCGGACATAATGTCCGAGAGCAACTGCCCGGAGCCACAGGCCATCGTCCAGCCCAGCGTGCCGTGGCCGGTATTGAGATACAAATTCTTAATGCGCGTACGCCCGACAATCGGCGTGCCATCCGGCGTCATCGGACGCAACCCCGTCCAGAACGTGGCCTGTTCGACGTTGCCGCCGTTCGGATAGAGATCTTTGACCACCATCTCCAGCGTTTCGCGGCGCGCCTGCGCCAGCTTCAGGTTGAAGCCGACAATCTCCGCCATACCGCCGACGCGGATGCGGTCATCAAAACGGGTGATAGCAATTTTATAGGTTTCATCCAGTACGGTAGACACCGGCGCAGAAGCCGGATCAGTAATCGGAATCGTCAGGGAATAGCCTTTCAGCGGATAAACCGGAATAGAGACCAGATCACGCAGCAACGCGGTGGAATACGATCCGAATGCCACCACGTATGCATCCGCCCTGACGAACTCATTGCCACACTGCACGCCAGTGATTTCGCCATTTTCAATATGCAGCTTATCCACCGTGCGGTTAAATTCGAAGATAACTCCCGCCTGACGCGCCATGTCTGCCAGCTTGCGGGTAAACATCTGGCAGTCGCCGGTTTCATCATTGGGTAAACGCAGGCCGCCGGTCAGTTTGTGCGCAACCTGAGCCAGCGCCGGTTCTGCAGTCGCCAGCTGGCTGGATTCGAGCAACTGATACGGCACACCGGCGTCTTCCAGCACCGCAATATCTTTGGCTGCGCTTTCAAACTGCTGCGCGGTGCGGAAAAGCTGCAACGTGCCACCCTGCCGACCCTCGTACTGAATGCCGGTATCTTCGCGTAACGCTTTCATGCAGTCACGGCTGTATTCCGCCAGACGCACCATGCGGCTTTTGTTGGTCTGATAGTGGTCCATGTTGCAGTTACGCAGCATTTGCCACATCCATTTAAGCTGGAACTGTGTTCCGTCGAGGCGAATCGCCAGAGGCGCGTGCTTCTGGAACATCCATTTGACGGCTTTGACCGGAACCCCCGGAGCCGCCCACGGCGCAGCATAGCCCGGTGAGATCTGTCCTGCATTACCCGCACTGGTTTCTTCTGCCGGGCCGGACTGGCGGTCAATAACCGTCACCTGATGACCCGCTTTAGCCAGATACCATGCACTGGCGACACCGACCACACCACTGCCTAAAATCACCACACGCATATCGACTCCACTCCACGACAAAACAAAGCATAATATTCTGATGACAGGAAATTAACCTGACTGAGAAAAATCACCAACACAGGCACTCACAACCGTGAGGTCTTTCACATTTATTTATCGTTCATGACAGCATTTATTTCAATAGCCAGAAATAAATAACGATATTCCGCAACATTCCGGCCATGCGGCAAGAAATTTATGGCGTAATGACAGCATTGATTGCATTGATGTCACAAGACTCCCGACGCTTCAGGGTCAGTTTTGTTGCAGGTTTTTATTCTTGTGTACAAGCCGTGCATCAGCACAAAACACCACAAACAAACAGGCATGTGATATTCCCTCACGCTGCGCAGAGAATTGACGTTCAGGTTGAACGGGGATTTATAAAACGAGGCAAAGCCGAAGTGGCTGCGTAAAACATTAAGGCCACTATGAATAGTGGCCTTATATTGCGGAAATTTACCGGCGTAACAGAAAAAATCAGGCAGACGTCGTTTCCAGTCTCATCAGAGAGACAGGTTTAAACAGGCCCGTCTGCCCTTCCAGTTGCACACAACTTTCGCGGCGAATTTCTTCCGGTGAACTCGATTTCACCCTGAACGCGGTAATTTTGCCGGTAACGCCCGTTTCGGCATCCATTACACGAACGCCCTGGCCGATACGATTTCTATATCTATCATAAGTAAAGGTATTTACCATTTTCTTGACCTCCTAAAGCATCAATAACAAACAATAGCGGGTTAATGCTATACCCGTAAAAATTAAGTTTCAATATATAAACCCTGCTAAGTATCAGGTTAAATTTCATACCCTGTCCCGCCACGTTGCCATTTTAAAAATGTGACTCATATCGCAACGACGCAATTACTGACCTACACTTCAATCGGTTTCTGTTTTGCACCGTTCATTTCAGCAATTTTCAGCAATAAGGAGTCGATTGTGAATAACTCAAACTTTCTGAAGCTTAAAGATGGTACACAACTTTTTTATAAGGATTGGGGCAGCGGACAGCCGGTGGTTTTTAGTCACGGCTGGCCCCTGTCGTCGGATGCTTTTGAAGATCAGATGCTGTTTCTGGCAGAACATGGTTATCGCGTTATTGCCCACGACCGCCGCGGACACGGGCGTTCTTCTCAGTCATGGGAAGGCAATAATATGGACCAGTACGGAGATGACATGGCCGAACTGACGGCTTATCTGGATCTCAAAGACGCGATACACGTCGGGCACTCTACCGGCGGCGGCGAAGTTGCCCGTTATATTGGCAGGCACGGCACCTCGCGGGTGGCAAAAGCGGTATTAATTGGTGCAGTGCCACCGATTATGATCAAAACAGATTTCAATCCCGGTGGATTACCGCTTTCTGTTTTCGACGGTATCCGTGGCGGTGTGACAAAAGATCGTTCCCAATTTTTCCTGGACTTGCCCGACGCATTTTATGGTTTCAACCGCCCCGGTGCTGAGGTGTCAGAAGGTTTACGCCAAAGTTTCTGGCTCCAGGGTATGCAGGGTTCAATAAAAGCACTTTATGATTGTGTTAAAGCGTTTTCTGAAACCGATCAGCGCGAAGACCTGAAGAAGATGACGATCCCGACGCTGGTGATTTACGGTGATGATGACCAGATTGTGCCACCCGCTTCCTCCAGCGAAGCTGCGCTTAAGTTGTTGCCAAATGGCAAAGGTAAGGTTTATGCGGGCGCATCTCATGGTCTGTGCAGCACACACAAGAATCAGATAAATCAGGATTTGTTAGAATTTATCCGCAGTTAATCCCCCGCTGTTTGCGCCTGTCTCCTGATATTGTTCGCCCAAAGCCAGACTGTACGCGGCTTTGGGCTCTTTATTGCCCGCCGATTGACAGTCTCCTGCCTTAAGGATATAGATTTGTTGAGGAATGGATTCATGGTGTTTATCTAACGACACACTCAGATTGAGCTACGATTATCAATGGACGTGCGAAATCTTAAGAAAAGGTTGTGAATCAAACACTCTGTAGCGTCCATAACTGAATGAGGGTGCGGCTTATGACGACAGTGACCCAAAAGCAAAAAACTGAGGACAAACGTCTTAGCGATGGACCGGACTGGACGTTTGAGTTATTGCAAACTTATCTCGAAGAGATTGACCGGGTGGCGAAGTCCTACCGGCTTGAAACTTATCCGCATCAAATCGAGATCATCACTTCCGAACAAATGATGGATGCCTATTCCAGCATTGGCATGCCGATCAATTACACTCACTGGTCGTTCGGCAAGAAATTCATCGAAACCGAACAGCTGTATAAGCACGGACAACAAGGTCTGGCGTACGAAATCGTCATTAATTCCAACCCGTGTATCGCTTATCTGATGGAAGAAAATACGATCACCATGCAGGCGCTGGTGATGGCCCATGCCTGCTACGGGCATAACTCTTTCTTCAAAAATAACTATCTGTTCAGAAGCTGGACCGATGCCAGTTCCATCGTCGATTACCTGCTGTTCGCCAAGCGTTATATCAGTGAATGCGAGGAACGCTATGGTGTCGATGAAGTTGAACGGTTGCTGGATTCCTGTCACGCGCTGATGAATTACGGCGTTGACCGCTATAAACGTCCGCAAAAAATCTCCCTGCAGGAAGAACTGGCGCGGCAAAAAAGCCGTGAGGAATACCTGCAAAGTCAGGTGAATTCTCTGTGGAAAACGCTGCCACGCAAAGACAGTGTAGACGCACCGGAACAGGCGCGACGTTTCCCGCCGGAACCGCAGGAAAACCTGTTGTATTTTATGGAAAAAAATGCACCTCTGCTGGAATCCTGGCAGAGAGAAATTTTGCGCATTGTACGTAAAATCAGCCAGTATTTTTATCCGCAGAAACAAACTCAGGTCATGAACGAAGGCTGGGCGACATTCTGGCATTACACCATCCTGAATCATCTGTATGACGAAGGAAAAGTCTCCGACCGTTTCATCCTGGAGTTCCTGCACAGTCACACGAATGTGGTGTATCAGCCGCCTTATAACAGCCCGTATTACAGTGGTATCAACCCGTATGCTCTGGGTTTCGCGATGATGCAGGATATCAAGCGTATCTGTCAGGAGCCGACGGAGGAAGACCGTTACTGGTTCCCGGATATCGCCGGTTCAGACTGGCTCGACACGCTGCATTTTGCGATGCGTGACTTTAAAGACGAGAGCTTCATCAGCCAGTTCCTGTCACCGAAAGTGATGCGTGATTTCCGTCTGTTTACGGTGCT
Source organism: Rahnella sp. RcJ3 (assembly GCF_009498575.1). NCBI lineage: Bacteria > Pseudomonadati > Pseudomonadota > Gammaproteobacteria > Enterobacterales > Yersiniaceae > Rahnella > Rahnella sp. RcJ3. Next base: position 38,992 of record NZ_QSNX01000021.1, on the reverse strand, counting down.
CGATGACGATCACAATAATTATCTGGAAATCGCCGCGATCCACAATGAGGAGGGCTACCGTGCAATTCGTCAGGAGTTGTCGGCGCAGTATAATCTGAGTAATCACGAACCGAATATTCAGGTCTGGAATGTGGATTTGCGCGGAGACCGCTCGCTGACATTACGCTACATTCCGCAGGACCGGGCACCGCTTGATAAAAGCCGCCGTGAAGTGATGAAACACGTCCACCGCCTGTGGGGCTTCGATGTCTTTATCGAGCAACTCAATGAAGACGGCAGCGTCGAGTTACTCGAACGTTGCCCGCCACGTCCGACACCGCTGTAAAATTTCCATTTTCAGGCATTAAAAAAGGGCGCTAAGCGCCCTTTTGTTATTACTGGCTCCCTCAATCCTTCAAATTATATCGAGGCAGCCAACGATGAGACTGTTTGAAGGATATAGGGAATTAACGATGTTTTTGTTCGGCCAGGTCACCCGGCATAGCACCCTGCATGCTGTGCCAGATTTCACCGCTCTGACGGCCATAATTACGCACACAATCCACAATCTGCTCATAGCTTTTCTCGTGGCAGATATCAGACAACTTTTTATAGAAAGTGATCGCCAGTTTGCGCGCTTCAGGATTGGAGAAGTAATAGCGTCCGACGCGCGTATAAAGACCGCGCAGTCCGTTGATGATCAAACCATAAATCGGGTTGCCAGAGGCGAATGCCAGACCACGGAAAATGCCGTAATCGAGCGCCGTAAAGGCTTCGGCATGATCTTCAACCTGAGTCGCTTTCGCGAGAACCTGTTGGGTTTCTTCCGGGTTGGTACGCATCGCCTTGCGGATAAAGATCGTCGCGATGTTGGTACGCACAGACAGCAAATTATCAATCAGCTGCGGTACGCTGTCATGATCCAGACGCGCCAGCGTTTCAAGAATATTCAGGCCGGATGTTTCCCAGAAATTATTCACTTTCGTCGGTTTACCGTGCTGAATGGTTAACCATCCATCGCGGGCAAGCCGCTGTAACACTTCACGCAATGTGGTTCGGGTTACACCAATGAGTTCTGAAAGCTCTCTTTCAGCAGGCAAAATTGAACCCGGAGGGAAGCGGCTATTCCAGATACTTTCGATGATATACTCTTCGGCAAAACCGGCAGGACTTTGTGCCTTAATAACCATGTGTTTGTCGTTCCGTGTGGGGCTTTTATTAGGGATATAGTTCATCTCATCATACCAGATGAAAATGCCCTGTTATAGCGTCCCGACGGAAGTAATGTTGAAACTGTGGGTGGGCTGACAGAATTTCACATTTTTCATGGATTTATTGCATCGCCCTTTATTATTGAAAAATCCAGTCAGACGATTAAACTTACCTATCTTTTTGAAACATTAATAAAATATATATAAAGGACCTTTGGGCAATATGGAAACAACCTACAGCCGCGCATTCATAAAGAATTTTCTTGGCCAGTCACCAAACTGGTACAAAATAGCAATTCTGGTTTTTCTGATTGTTAACCCGCTGATTTTCTTCCTCATCAGTCCCTTTATCGCGGGCTGGTTGCTGGTGATTGAGTTCATTTTCACATTAGGTATGGCGCTTAAATGCTACCCGCTTCAGCCGGGTGGATTGCTCGCCATCGAAGCCGTCATGATCGGCATGACCAGCGCAGGACGGATCCGCGAAGAAGTGTCTGCTAATCTGGAAGTCATCTTGCTGCTGATTTTCATGGTCGCTGGCATCTATTTCATGAAGCAGTTGCTGTTAACCGTGTTCACCAAATTGTTGTTGAATCTGCGCAATAAAATTGCCCTTTCACTGGCATTTTGTTTTGCTGCCGCCTTTCTTTCCGCATTCCTGGACGCACTGACCGTTATTGCCGTGGTGATCAGCGTTTCAGTGGGCTTTTATTCCATTTATCACAACGTTGCTTCAAATCAGAATGAAAATACTGAGGTCAATGACGACAGCTCTTTTACCGGCAATCAGCAGCATCAGGCTGTGCTTGAACAATTCCGCGCATTTTTACGCAGCCTGATGATGCACGCCGGTGTCGGTACCGCGCTGGGTGGCGTGATGACGATGGTTGGCGAACCGCAAAACCTGATCATCGCGAAAAGCGCAGGCTGGCAATTCATCGATTTTCTGATCCGTATGTCACCGGTCAGCGTGCCGGTCTTTTTCTGCGGATTTATTGTATGTGCGCTGGTAGAACGCTTCCGCTGGTTTGGTTATGGTGCGCAACTGCCACATCCGGTGTATGAAGTGCTTAAAAAGTTTGATCAAAAGAACAGCGAGAACAACACGAAGCAGGAGCGTATAAAACTGGCTGTGCAGGCGGTGATTGGTGTGTGGCTGATTGTTGCGCTGGCATTCCATCTCGCTGAGGTTGGCCTGATCGGCCTGACGGTGATTATCTTTGCAACCGCGTTATGTGGTGTGACGGATGAACATGCCATCGGCAAGGCATTCCAGGATTCACTGCCGTTCACTGCCCTGCTGACGGTATTTTTTGCCATTGTTGCCGTGATCGTCGAACAGCATCTGTTCAGCCCGATCATTCATTTTGTGCTTCAGGCTGCACCGTCCAACCAGCTTTCACTCTTTTACCTGTTCAACGGTTTGCTCTCATCGGTTTCAGATAACGTTTTCGTCGGTACGGTCTACATCAATGAAGCCAAATCGGCGCTGGAAAATGGCATTATCGATCTGAAACAATTTGAGATGCTGGCCGTGGCCATTAATACCGGCACCAACCTGCCTTCAGTGGCGACACCCAATGGTCAGGCAGCCTTCCTGTTCCTGCTGACTTCTGCCCTTGCACCGCTGATCCGGCTTTCTTACGGAAGGATGGTCTGGATGGCATTGCCGTACACTGTGGTCATGACACTCGTCGGCCTGTTGTGTGTTCAGTATCTGTTGCCCGATATGACCCAGTGGTACAGCGACATGGGATGGCTGAGTTTGCCCCCGGTAACTGAGATCATGCCGGTGCATTGATGAAGGAAAGATTGAGTCAGTAATCTCCTGTAAGCACCTTCACTCAGGAAATTACAGAATTTAAAGTCGAATTGTCCGATTTATATTAATTATTTACCGAATATTGATTCGGACAGGCTGGCAGCAGCAAGCAATTGGTTTACACTGCGTGTCAGTAGCTAACTGCAGGGAAAAATTTTCTATGTTGCAATATCTTAACCGCTGTTCACAAGGTCGCGGTGCATGGCTTCTGATGGCTCTGACTGCACTGGCACTTGAGCTGGTTGCATTGTATTTCCAACACGTGATGTTACTTAAGCCCTGTGTCATGTGTATTTATGAACGTTGTGCTCTGATGGGTATTCTGCTGGCTGGCCTCGTCGGTGCTATCGCACCTTCCACATGGTTACGCTATGCCGGGATCCTCATCTGGCTCTACAGTGCTTACGAAGGTATCCGCCTGTCATGGGAACACACCATGATTCAGTTGCACCCTTCTCCGTTCGCCACCTGTGATTTTGCCGCGCGTTTCCCAACCTGGTTGCCACTGGACAAATGGTTCCCGTGGATGTTTATCGCCAGCGGTGATTGTGCAGAAAAACAGTGGGAATTCCTGTCACTGGGCATGCCACAGTGGCTGGTCGTGATTTTCAGCGTGTTTATGGTGATTGCTGTTCTGGTGCTACTGGCTCAGTTCGTTAAACCAAAACGTCGCGATTTATTTGGTCGTTAATTCAGTCCTTGCTGACACGGAAAAGCGCCTCTGATGGCGCTTTTTTTATGTCTGTGGAGGAGAAGATGTTTTCCAAAACAGACGTGATGTATTATCTGCAGCGCCCGGTCAACACGGGCTTTCTGCCTCTGTGCTTTTTATTACCATTATTGGAACGTGCAATGAAAAATCTTCCCGTCTGGGCCATTTGGATCATTTGTGTAGGAGCCTGCGTCGCCTTCTGGGTCGTCGCTGGTTTCGTGTTATACGGTCTGTTTAAATAAAATTTAAACATCAGGGATAGAAATCGACAGTGACGTTTAACGGAAATGGAATGACAGGTATTAACGCGGGTGCAATGGCGGAGTTCCATTAATCCCGGCGTTGCTTTTGATCAGAGGTAAGATTTCCCCCTTCCCCCTTCTGCACACAACACACTGCACAAAAAAAGACCTACGTTTGTAAATTCGTCAATGCATTCTATGCTACGAGGGCTAAAAGATTTATCAGAGGAACAAAAATGTTCATTAAAGGATTTTCAAAAGGCTTTTTCATCGCAATTCTTTTTATCGTAACTTTGGCTTTCTTCGATGTATTAAGGCCTTACTACTCTTCCGTACTATGGGCCATTATTCTCGCCGTCATCTTCAATCCGTTAAAAAATCGGCTGAAACAGGTTGTCGGTGATCGCAACGGTGTGGTCTCTCTGCTGACCGTTTTGATAATTTGTCTGATTGTCTTCACCCCTCTGGCGATTATAACCTCGTCGCTGGCACTTGAATTCAATGCGGTTTATACCAAACTGCAGGGAAATCAGACACAGCTGCCCGTGATCCTGGCGGATTTCATCCATCATTTACCACGATGGGCACGGCACTTCCTGTCAGACCATGATCTCGACAGCACCGCTGAGATTCAGAAAAAACTTTCTGATGTGGCACTGCAAGGTAGTCAGTATCTGGCCGGCAGCGTTTTCGTAATAGGTAAGAGCACATTCGGCTTTGTCGTGGGTTTCGGCATCATGCTGTATATCCTGTTCTTCCTGATCAAGGATGGCGCTTACCTGGTCAATCTGACACTCGCCACCCTGCCGTTGTCACGGTATGTAAAGCATCATCTGTTTATGAAGTTTGCAGCAGTTTCTCGCGCGACAGTAAAAGGCACCGTTGTGGTGGCGGTTGTACAGGGCGCGCTGGGCGGTATTGCGTTTTACATCGCCGGTCTGGACGGAAGCCTGCTTTGGGGTGCTCTGATGGCGTTCCTGTCGATCATTCCGGCAGTGGGTTCAGCCATTATCTGGGTGCCTGCGGCGATTTATTTCTTCGCCTCCGGGATGCTGTGGCAGGGGATCTTTATTGTGGCCTTCTTCGTGGTGGTCATCGGCATCGTGGATAACGTGTTACGTCCGCTGCTGGTCGGCAAAGACACCAAAATGCCGGATTATCTTATCCTGGTCACCACACTTGGCGGTATGGAAGTATATGGCATCAATGGCTTCGTGATTGGCCCGCTGATTGCCGCGTTATTCATCGCCTGCTGGAACATTCTTTCCGGCCGGGATCATCAGAACAATACCGATGAGATTAATGAAGACTTTATCGAAGAAGGGAAAAACCATCCAGATGCCTGAGGCTCTCAGCAACTGCGACAATCCACCGAGTTTTACCAAATATGATTATGAAGTTTTCATAACCTGGCGTAGAAATAAGAAGCAATAGATACTCTTTGTCTGAAGGGGCAATGAATGAAAAATATCATCTTAAGTATGGTCGCAAAAATCTCCCACATGGAAGCGGATTCCAAGCAACTTACCGCACAGGTTGAGGCTCAGTCCCTTTTGCTGAGTGCTATATTTTTAACTGTCGGCAAAAATGGCGGCCCCCAGGAAATTATCGAAAGCGTGAACAAAGCCATCAACTCAGTGCTGGACTCTGCTGATGAGATGCTTAAATCAGACGCTAAGATTTTGTTCGAGCAATTCCAGGCACTCATTGAACTGACCCGACTGATTGATAAAGAAGATCCTGAACTGGATGCCGAAGCACTCAGCGCCATGAACGGTGTCAGACCCGACTCTGAGATTTAGTGTAAAAATTCGTAATAAAAAGCCCCGGCAATGATTGCCGGGGCTTTTTGTTTTCTGATTGCGGGCAAAATCGGTTATCTGGCCCAGCTTGGCTTATTCAGGATGTGATCCTGCCAGTCTTCAACGTCGTCTTCGCGCACGGCGATGTAACGTACGGAGATCTGCGCTGTATGCATGGCCGATTTCGATGCTTTGTTCAGCAGCGGATGCCAGGGAAGCAGCGGGCGTCCTTCGCCGATCAGGCGATAAGCGCAGGTTGGCGGCAGCCAGTCGAAGGTTGTCAGGTTTTCGCGGGTCAGTTTAATGCAATCTTCTTCCAGCGTGAAACGACGTTCATAGTTACGACACTGGCAAGACTTGATGTTGAGCTGGTTACAGGCGACGTTGGTGAAATAGATTTCATCGGTGTCTTCGTCGATCAGCTTATGCAGGCAGCATTGTCCGCAGCCGTCGCACAATGCTTCCCATTCTTCGTCGGTCATTTCAGACAGCGTTTTGTGCTGCCAAAAAGCGGGTTCAGTCATAATGTGCATCCGGTATAAAGAAAATGAGGGTGCTTATATAGACGCTTTAGCCTGCAGATGCAAGTAAAGCCGCCGGAAATGGGTTCCGGCGGAGAGGAAAAACGCCGTCAGATCACGCGGGAACTTACCTGTTTACCATTAAGTGTAGCCACAATTTCATCACCCGCTTTTAGCGGGCCGACGCCGTGTGGTGTACCGGTCAGAATGATATCGCCCGCGCGCAGCGTGAAGAAGCGGCTCATATAGGCAATCAGCGGCAGAAGCGGCGTCAGCATATCGCGGGTATTCCCGCTCTGACGCACTTCTCCATTGATCTCTAACCGCAGTTCAGCCTGTTGTGCATCACCAAATTCACTTACCGGAATAAATCCGCTCATCGGGCAGGAACCGTCAAACCCTTTGGCTTTTTCCCAGGGTTGTCCGGCTTGTTTGAACGTCGACTGCAAATCCCGCAGCGTCAGGTCAAGTGCCAGCCCGTAACCAGCGATAGCATTGGCGACGCGATCTTCCGTCGCCTGCTTCAGTGGTGTGCCGATAAGTACCGCCAGTTCGACTTCATGATGTACCGCACCGAGATCCTTCGGGATGACGATGGGTTGGCGGAAATCGCACAAAGCGGTTTCCGGCTTGATAAATAACACCGGTTCCGCCGCTTTCTGCCCGCCCATCTCTTTAATATGATCGGCGTAGTTACTGCCGACACACACGACTTTGTTGACCGGAAAATCCAGTAATGCGCCGTGCCAGTCTCTGTGTTGGTACATACAGCTACTCCTTGAAGTTAGGAATTTCAGCCGCTGAACGGATTATGCGGTGCTGGCGCTAACGGTGCAGAAGGCGCCGGAGTTGTCGCCGGTGCTAAATCGCCGGAAGCCACCGGTGACTGCGAGCCCATAATACCATCCGCCATCATGCCGATACTCAGCGCGAAATAGGTTGAACGGTTCCAGTGCATGATCGTACGGAAGTTATCGTAAACCAGGAACGCGCGCCCCTGCGTGTCATCCGGTGTGATAATCCATGAACGGGTCGCTGTCGACATTAGCGGGTTGCCGTCAACTTGCGTCACGCCGCGCTGCTGCCAGTAGCTGGCCGGATGCATCTGGTTATTTTTCAGCCCCGACAGAGCGCCATCAAAGTTAGCTGGTAATTTCACTTCCTGGCCCCAGCCCTGATCGCCTTTCCAGCCTTCTTTCGCCAAATAATTGGCCGTGGAAGCAAAAACATCATCGGTGTTTGCCCAGATGTCTATCTTGCCGTCGCCGTTACCGTCAGCGCCGTAAGTCAGATAAGAACTTGGCATAAACTGCGACTGCCCCATCGCACCCGCCCAGGAACCTTTCATCATGTCGCTGGTGGCTTTACCGGAATCGACAATTTTAAGCGCCGACATAAATTCTTTGGTGAAGAAGGCTTCACGACGTCCTTCGAAGGCCAGTGTGGCCAGCGCAGAGAATACATCCTCTTTACCCTGAATTTTGCCGAAGCTGCTTTCCATCGCCCATAACGCCACAATGTACTGCGGCTGAACCCCATAACGTTCGCTGGCTTTTGTCAGCGCAGGCAAATTACTCTGAAGCTGTTCCTGCCCCTGTTTAATCTTCCATTCAGGCAGAACGCGTGTCAGATAATCGTCGAGGGTAATTTTCTTTTCGAGCTGATTGCGATCTGAATTGATCACGCGGTCAACAAAATGAATGTTGGCGAAGGTGCTGTCGATGGTCTGCTGGCTGATCCCTTGCGAGAGCGCCTGTGCTTTGAGTTGTTCGACATAAGCCGGGAATTCCGCGGGGTCCCGCCCCTGTTCAGCCAGAGACGTTTTGCCAGAAGGCGCTGCCGGTGCGGCAGCAGCAGGCTGTGTTGCCGCAGTGGATGGTGTAGAGGGTTGCCCTGAGGTAGCTTTCTGTGCTGCACAACCACTGAGGATGATCAGCGGTGTTAACACGGCCAGTGCCGACAATTTCATCAATTTCTTCCTTTTGACTTCTGCAAGTGATTCATCGCTATAAGCTTTGAGCACGACCAAGATGAATGCAAGTCATGCCGTCTGAAAGTTCGAGGAGTGCCGAGACAAATGTCAGGAATGCGTTATTTACTGGTGTCGTTCAGATGAATATTCAATAAACTTTCTACCGGCGGTGGAACCTGCAGATAATAACCCTGCTCTTCCAGCGACTGACGCACTTTAGCAATATCTGCTGTGGCAAGTTTTTCACGGTTTGCCAGGTTTAGCATCATTGAGAACTGAGGCACGCCAAAACCTTTGAGTAATTCTTCAGGCACACGGGAAAAATCGTCTTTTTTTTCGACATACAGATAAGTCTGGTCGCGTTTAGTACTTCTATAGATCACACAAAGCATTTTTTTAACTCTATTTTATTGAAACGGTGGCTTGCCTAGATATAACTGTAACTATAACATGCTTATCGTACATCGGAATATCGCCCCCCGAGTGGTATTCCGGGGATTTAGAGTTGCTGAGACTGAGTCAGGATAGATGTCACAATCGCCAATAGAACTAAAAGGCAGTAGTTTTACCTTATCGGTTGTTCATTTACATAGTTCACAACCTGAGGTTATTTACCAGGCATTACAGGAAAAAGTGGAGCAAGCTCCAGCCTTTTTGAAAAATGCCCCTGTTGTTATCAACGTTGCCTCACTGACCGGTGAAGCAAACTGGAAAGACATTCAACAGGCTGTCGCTTCTGCAGGCTTTCGCATTGTTGGCATCAGTGGTTGCAAAGATGAGGCGCAAAAACGCGCACTTTCCCGCACCGGTTTACCGCTGCTGAGTGAAGGCCGCGCACAGCGTATCGCTGCAGAACCACCGGTTCCTGTCGTGCCCGACAATGCCCCGGCTAAAACCCGTATTGTCAGTACTCCGGTCAGATCCGGCCAACAAATTTATGCCCGTAACAGCGACCTCATCGTGACCAACAGTGTCAGCGCAGGTGCGGAACTGATTGCCGATGGCAATATCCACATCTACGGCATGATGCGAGGCAGAGCGCTGGCTGGCGCCGCAGGCGATGCAAATTGTCAGATTTTTTGCACGCAGTTAGGCGCTGAACTAGTCTCTATCGCAGGGCAATACTGGTTGAGTGATCAAATCCCGGCCGATTATCTCGGTCAGGCAGCGCGCCTCAGCCTGTTAAATAATGTGTTAACCATACAACCTTTAAACTAAGCCCTTTTGACAAGGAATCCATTCATGGCACGCATCATAGTTGTTACATCGGGTAAAGGGGGCGTTGGCAAGACCACTTCAAGCGCGGCCATTGCTACCGGTTTAGCTCAAAAAGGCAAAAAGACTGTAGTTATCGATTTCGATATCGGTCTGCGTAATCTCGACCTGATTATGGGCTGTGAGCGCCGGGTGGTTTATGATTTCGTTAACGTGATCCAGGGTGATGCCACGCTGAATCAGGCGCTTATCAAAGATAAACGCACCGAAAACCTGTTTATTCTTCCGGCTTCGCAAACACGTGATAAAGACGCACTGACCCGCGAAGGCGTTGAGAAGATCCTGAACGATTTAGCCGAAATGGAATTTGATTTCGTGGTGTGCGATTCCCCTGCGGGCATCGAAACCGGCGCACTGATGGCGTTGTATTTCGCCGATGAAGCCGTGATCACCACCAACCCAGAAGTCTCTTCCGTTCGTGACTCCGACCGCATCCTGGGCATTTTGTCTTCAAAATCTCGCCGTGCGGAACAAGGCTTAGAGCCTATCAAAGAACATCTGCTTCTTACCCGTTACAACCCGGGCCGTGTCAGCCGTGGCGACATGCTGAGCATGGAAGATGTGCTGGAAATCCTGCGTATTCCTCTGATCGGGGTTATCCCGGAAGATCAGTCTGTACTGCGTGCGTCCAACCAGGGCGAGCCGGTCATTCTGGATCAGGAATCCGATGCAGGGAAAGCGTATGACGATACTGTCAGCCGTCTGCTTGGGGAAGAACGTGCATTCCGTTTCATTGAGGAAGAGAAGAAGAGTTTCCTGAAACGCCTTTTTGGGGGATAAACCATGGCATTGTTAGATTTCTTTCTGTCCCGCAAAAAATCGACAGCCAATATAGCCAAGGAACGGCTACAGATCATCGTAGCCGAACGGCGTCGAGGGGATAGTGAACCATCCTATCTGCCTGAACTGAAACGTGACATTCTGGCGGTCATCTGTAAGTACATTAAGATTGACCCAGAAATGTTGCAGGTTCAGTTCGAGCAAAAAGGTGACGATATTTCCGTACTGGAACTTAACGTCACCCTGCCAGAATCGGAAGAAACGCCTAAATGACAGCAGTCTGTTTGCTTTGTTCGCAGGTGTTTTTTTCAGCATAGCGCCCCCTGTTTTTTCAGGGGGCTACTGCTTTTTATCTCGTTCCCTTCCGCTATTCTCTTCCCGCCCCGAAATAACCACTGTATATAACCCCATTAAACAGGTTCTTTTTCCGTCTGTTTGTGCTTATTCCTGATAATTCTTGATTAAGACTTCTCTCATTTTAGCTGGAATTTAATATCCCCAGACTGGCCTGATTGCCGCTATTTTAGGATTAAGCGTTATCGGGAAATATAAAATAAAAAGAGCGGGACAATTGCCCGCTCTTTTTAACGCATATTCACTTTCCTTCTTAAAAGAAGGAATCAATAATTGCTCAAAATTTCATTCAGTCTTTCAGCTAACAACTTCCCGCGCCAGCCACTGATTAATTCAGGTTGTGATTCTTTATCTTTTAACTTCCAGTGATGGGTCAGTAACTGATTAATCTGGCGACGTGATGCCAGCATTTCAACGCTCAGTTTACTCTCTTCACTGACAGTCTGAATAAGTGCCTTAATATCCTTAAAGACTTTGCGGTAACCCGGCTGATCAATCAGGTTCAAAATCGGTGCGGGCAGTTCAGCTTCATCCAGTGCATTCGATTCCTCCACCAGCGCCAGCAACGTACGCCCGTGATAGCGAATCTCCGGGCCACTCAGACCAAGCGCTTCCAGCTCGCCCAGCGACGTTGGCTGATAGCGCGCCACCTGCCAGAGGTTTTCCTCACGTACTACAAAATTAACGGCCAGATCACGCTGACGGGCCTGGTTCAGGCGCCACGCGGCTAACAACTTCAGGCATCCCAACTGGCGTGGACGCAACTGAAAAGCGTTACTGATTTCCAGATAAGCCAGTTCCGGTTGCAGCACTTCCTTACGGCGGCGGCACAGAGCAAGACATTCATCCAGCGCGGCATCCATCCACCCTGCGTCTTGTGTTTCACGCATCAGTTGATCGGCCAGCGGCAGCAGATACCACACGTCAGCCGCAGCATAGACGCATTGCTTTTCGCTCAGCGGACGGGCTATCCAGTCAGTGCGCGATTCGCTTTTATCCAGCTCAACGCCGGTGGTTTCAGCCACCAGACGTGCAAAACCACAGGACAACGGGCGTCCGCTGAAAGCAGCGAGGATCTGCGTATCAATCAGCGGCGAAGGCATCACCCCAAAGGCATTCAGGAAAACTTCCAGATCTTCGCTGCCGGCATGCAGGAATTTGATGGCATCAGGATCAACCAGCAAATCAATGAAGGGTTGCCAGGCGGTGATTGGCAATGGGTCGATCAGCGTCAGCCTTTCGCCATCGAATAACTGTATGAGCCCCAGTTGCGGATAATACGTGCGGGTACGGACAAATTCGGTATCCAGCGCAATTTTACTGTGCGCTTTGGCCTGAAGACAAACTTGCTCCAGCGCGTCATTGGTGGTGATCAACTCATAATTCAAAACATCATTCTCTTAATCATTACTGCGTTATAACGTGATAACGCCGGACATCGCCGGCGTTAAGAATCTGACTCTTTCTGACTGAACAGGCAATCCGCTATGCCGCATCCTGCTTCGGAGTGGCTTTCGGTTTCAGCTGCTCATCACGAAGTTCCCTTCTGAGAATTTTACCGACATTTGACTTCGGCAACTCGTCGCGGAACTCGACAATCTTCGGTACTTTGTAACCGGTTAATAACCGACGACAATGTGCGAGAAGCTCTTCGCTGGTCAGTGATGGGTCTTTCTTCACCACGCAAATTTTGACGATTTCACCCGACGACTCATCCGGCACGCCAATGGCGGCAACTTCGAGTACCTTGTCATGCTGTGAAACCACCTCTTCAATTTCGTTAGGGTAAACGTTGAAACCGGAAACCAGAATCATGTCTTTTTTACGGTCAACAATCCGTAAGAAGCCCTGCTCGTCCACTGTAACGATATCGCCCGTCGATAACCAGCCATCTTTTAGCACCTCATCGGTGGCGGAAGGCCGTTGCCAGTAACCCAGCATAACCTGCGGGCCTTTAACCCACAGCTCGCCAGGCTGGCCAGGCCCGACATCCTGGCCGTTATCATCCACGAGACGGACTTCCGTGGATGGCACTGGCAGACCGATACTGCCACTGTAATGTTTCAAATCATACGGGTTACCCGCCACCAGCGGTGAACATTCTGTCAGTCCGTAACCCTCCAGCAGATGTTTACCGGTCAGTTTTTCCCACTTCTCTGCCACTGATTTCTGCACCGACATTCCGCCGCCGACAGAAAGACGCAACGAGGAGAAGTCAAGCTCACGGAAATCTTCATTATTGAGCAACGCATTGAACAATGTATTCACGCCGCTGATAGCCGTGAAAGGATATTTCCCGAGTTCTTTGACCATCCCCGGCACGTCGCGCGGATTGGTGATGAGCAGGCTTTTACCGCCCAGTTCAAGGAACAGCAGGCAATTCACCGTCAGTGCGAAAATGTGATACAGCGGAAGTGCGGTTACCACCAGCTCATGTCCCGGCTGTAACAACGGCGCGTAGGCCGCTTTCGCCTGCTCGAGATTCGCCTGCATGTTGCGGTGGGTCAGCATCGCCCCTTTCGCCACGCCCGTCGTTCCGCCGGTATATTGCAGGAACGCCAGATCATTATTAATGATATCGGGCTTGATGTATTGCAGACGACGTCCGCGCTGTAAGGCGGTGCGGAAGGAAATCGCGTTCGGCAAGTGGTATTTAGGCACCAGCCGTTTGATATATTTCACCACAAAGTTAACCAGCGTCCCCTTCGCCGCAGAAAGCTGATCGCCCATTCGGGTCAGGATCACATGCTTAACCTGGGTTTTGTACACCACTTTTTCCAGGGTATGTGCAAAGTTTGAAACAATCACAATGGCACTGGCACCGCTGTCGTTGAGCTGATGCTCGAGTTCACGCGGCGTATACAGAGGATTGACGTTGACTACCACCATGCCGGCGCGCAATACGCCAAACAGGGCAATCGGGTATTGCAGCAGATTCGGCATCATCAGGGCAACGCGGTCGCCCTTCCTGAGCCCAAGCTCATTTTGCAAATAGGCGGCGAAAGCACGGCTGCGCTCTTCGAGCTTGCGGTAAGTCATCACCTCGCCCATGTTGATAAATGCCGCATTGTCAGCGTAACGCAACGTAGCATTTTCAAACATCTCGACCAGCGAACTGTAGCGGTCAGGGTCGATGTTCTCAGGAACATCTGCCGGATATCGTTTTAGCCAAACCTTTTCCAAGGTATCACTCCTGAAATCATGTTCTGTTGCCGTCTCTATTCGACGAGTTTTATCACGTCTTTAACAATATTTTAACTCAGCTTACCAGTTGCGTTTCAAACAATGTCGAGGTTGAGAGGCGGGTCACTTTTTCTGTGCCCTTACTTTGTCAACCGTCCATGGCAGAAAATAAAAAGGCGGCAATTAAGCCGCCTTAACAACGCTTCTCTTCAGGTCATTTCCCGGGCAGCGGCAGAACAGAATGCGTCGCTGCCGGTTTTACTGTTGCCGGGGGAAGCGCGCCATGAGAAGGCGGAGCTCCACGCGGCGGCGGCGGTCTATTCGGTGACGACGCTTTCGACCCGGGCCGGTGCTGTATTATACCAGCCGGGACCCCAACCGGGCCCAAACCCCCGCCCCCAGGAATCATACGGCCCGCCAAAACCATAGCCCCATGGGCCGATAGGTTGCGGAGGCATGACGACCTGTTGCTGTATCCGCCAGCGTTTGTAGCTGTTGACATTAACGGTAACGAAATCATAAGACGTCTGGCCGATGGTGCCCTTTTCCACGCCGGTAATTGGCCCGACGACGGTCACTAACTGATTGCGGTAATCCACCGGATCCACAAAACCGTTAATGTAAGCCATGATGCGTCCGCGTGATGCTGCCCCTAAAATCGGGCGAGCGCCCTCATCCAGCGGAACAGTTGCGATTTCCAGACGCGTCTTGTTTTGCAGGTTGGTTACGGCAATCACTTTGCCGCCAAAACGCGACTCCTGCCCGACGTACAAATTCGGCGCGCCCTGCACGGCCTGTAAATTCATTTGCGGCGTAGCCGTGGTCCCACGAATTTCATCGGGCACTGTGACACACCCTGATAATACCAACACGCTGAGTGCAACAGCACTCCGCACCATTTTCTTACCCGTTACACCTGATAACTGCTGAACAACAGACCACTTACGCATTACGATGACTCCTGTGCAAACTCTTCATTTTGACCGTCTTTTGATGCACAAGTTGCCATGACTTATCGGCCTGGCAGCTTTTTCCACGTAACTTCATTACGCAGGTAAGTCGGTTCAGCATCTTCCGGATTAACGCGAATACCGTTTTCCCAGAGCTGCAGCGCCAGCGGCAACATATCTTCCGCCTGCGGCAGTAACATTTTTCCATCAAATAAATCCGCCGCCGGGGATTCACCCAGTAAATGCGGATAGGCTTCCCAGCCCGTACCCACGGTGGCAAAGCGCCCGTTTCGCTCAACGGTACGCGCCAGCAGTTGTTCAGGTTTGATGACCGTCTCGGTATTTTCACCGCTCCAGACACCTTGTGTATTGCGGGTAAATTCACCCCAGTACACTTCGCCCATGCGGGCATCAATGGCTGCCAGCACCTGTTCCGCGCCGGTCTGGCGGTAAGCACCCTGCGCCATGGTGAGTAAGGTGGAGACGGGCAACAAAGGCAGTTCTGCGCCGAGCGATAAGCCTTGCGCGATACCTATGCCGATGCGCACACCGGTAAAACTACCCGGTCCCCGGCCGAAGGCCAGTGCGTCGAGTTGTTTCAGGGAAAGCCCCGCTTCGGCGAGGATCTGCTGCACCAGTGGCAGAATGCGCTGCGTATGTTCGCGGGCGCAAAGTTCAAAATGAGCGAGCGTTTCGCCCTGATCGTAAAGCGCAACCGAACAGGCTTCTGTCGCCGTATCAATTGCTAAAATTCGCGTGGACATGCCAAACCTCAGGCGGGAAATTAATAAGTTATACCCTCAATACCTCGCGCGCAGTCAACGCATCTGCAACGTGAAATATGACGGGTATAAGAACCTTTTTCGGGGCGGCATCTTAGCATAAACAAAGGGCTAATTCTGCTCTTCAGCGTTCTGTAAAAAGCGGATCGCTTGTGCCAGATCACGGGTGCGCGGTGTCGGCGGCAAACTGTTGAGGAAAACTTCACCATACGGACGCATTACCAGCCTGTTATCGCAAATCACCATCACCCCGCGATCATCCGTATCACGGATCAAACGTCCGACACCCTGTTTAAGCGTAATGACAGCATCCGGTAATTGTACGTCATTGAACGGATCTCCGCCGCGCAGACGGCAATCCTCAATACGGGCTTTGAGCAATGGATCGTCAGGCGACGTGAATGGCAGTTTGTCGATAATTACGCACGACAGCGCGTCACCGCGCACGTCCACCCCTTCCCAGAAACTGCTGGTGGCGACCAGTAATGCGTTACCGGCTTCGACAAACTGCGCCAGCAACTGGCCCTTGCTGGTTTCGCCCTGCAACAAAACCGGCAGCGTCAGGCTGGCCCTGAATTCTTCCGCCAGTTCACGCATCATTTTGTGAGACGTACACAGGAAAAAACAGCGGCCTTTATTAGCTTCGATAAGCGGGCGCAACATCCGCGCCAGCTGTTTCGAACTGCCCTGCACATTTGATTCAGGCAGAAAGCGCGGAACGCACAACAGCGCCTGTTTGGCGTAATCGAACGGGCTCGGCAGCAGCAACGTTTCTGCCTCATCCAGCCCCAGACGCTCAGTAAAATGATGCAGCTGATCGTTCACCGAAAGCGTTGCCGAGGTGAAAATCCACGCCCCCGGTTTTTCTTTCATCATCTCGCTGAATTTGTCGGTCACCGACAAGGGAGTCAGCGCCAGGACGAAATGGCGTGAATTACATTCGTACCAGTAACTGTAACCGGGGATCGACACATCTTTCAGGCGTTTGAGACGGTTGCGGTAAAGCGTGGCGCGCTCGAAAGCCGCATCCAGCAACGCAGAACGGCCGAGGGACAATTTAACCACGTCGTAGCAAAGTTCCAGCGCGTCATCGAGCAACAGTAAGGCACGCTGAATGGCGGGTTGACTGAGAACATCGCGAAGATTGCCGCGAAAACCGGGCTCGCCGAGCGCCAGACGGAAATCCATCGTGCTCTGGCTAAGCCGGTCAGCGCTTTTCTGCAACTGCACAGAGTCACGGACTTCCGTGCGGTAAGCAATAGTAATGTCTTTTGCCATATCAAGCAGCTGGCGGCTGGTGACCTGCTGGCCAAAATACTGGCTGGCGATGTCAGGGATCTGATGGGCTTCGTCGAAAATCATCACGTCAGCTTCGGGGATCAGCTCACCAAAGCCGCTCTCCTTCACCACCATGTCCGCCATAAACAGATGATGGTTCACCACCACCACATCGGCGTCCATCGCCTTACGGCGGGCTTTTACCACGAAGCATTCTTTGTAAAGCGGGCAGTCACTCCCCAGACAGTTGTCGTTGGTACTGGTCACCAGCGGCCAGACAAAGCTGTCTTCCGGTACCACGGTGCAGGTGCTGATATCGCCCTCTTCCGTGCTGCTCGACCAGTGACGCAGATGCGCCAGTTCGCTGAGCGCCTGGCTGGCAAGATCGCCGCCGGAGAGCGATTGCTGCTCCAGACGTTCCAGACATAAATAGTTTGAGCGCCCTTTCAGCAGCGCCAGACGGCCCTTGAAATTCAGCGCCCTGGCGACTTTGGGCAAATCGCGGGAATAAAGCTGATCCTGTAAGTTTTTCGAACCGGTGGAGATAATGACTTTTTTGCCGGAGCGCAATGCCGGTGCCAGATAAGCGTAGGTTTTACCGGTACCAGTACCGGCTTCCACCACCAGCCCTTGCTTACCGCTGATGGCTTTGCTGACAGCCTGCGCCATCAGACGCTGAGGTTCACGGGGTTTAAAACCTTCAATTTTCTGCGCCAGTGCGCCGTCTGTTGCGAAATCGTCTGTCACTCTGTCTCTCTACCTGTACGGATCAGCAGTGATTATGCCAATCCCTCGCCCCGACTACCACCGCCATCTGCCAATCCAACGTATTCATCCTTTGTGATACCCTTAGCGGCATCATAAAAAAGTGACTAACTGGAGCCATAATATGACCATCGAGCGTATCCGACCTGAGCCACGGATGTCCGACATCGTTATCCATAACAACACCATTTATTACACGGCAGTGCCGGAAAATCTGGACGCGAGTGCAAAAGACCAGACCGCAGAAACGCTGGCCATTATCGATGCTGCGCTAACGGAAGCGGGCTCGGATAAGAGCAAAATTCTCGATGCCACACTGTTTCTGGTCAATAAAGAAGATTTCCCGGCGATGAATGAAGCCTGGGATGCCTGGGTATCACCGGGCAATGCACCGGTACGCTGCACGGTTCAGGCTAACCTGATGAATCCGAAATATAAAATTGAAATCAAGATCATTGCCGCACGCTAAGCACTGATCAGCAGACATAAAAAAACCTCCCGCGGGAGGTTTTTCATTTTCAGCACGTCGCTGTTTTAGATCTTTGCACCGGCGACCGCTTCTTTCGCCAGCTCAGTAATGCGTGCGTAATCACCGCTTTCCAGCGCATCGGCTGGCACCAGCCATGAACCACCGATACACAGCACGCTTTTCAGCGCCAGGTAATCACGGTAGTTCGCCGGCGAAATCCCGCCAGTCGGGCAGAAACGCACCTGCGGGAACGGACCGGCAATCGCCTGCAACGCTTTCACGCCGCCATTGGCCTCAGCCGGGAAGAACTTAAATTCGCGCAGACCAGCATCCAGACCCATCATCAGTTCGGATACAGTACAAATCCCCGGGATTAAAGGAATAGAACCGGCATTGGCTGCTTTCAGCAAAGCATCAGTCAGGCCAGGGCTAATCGCAAACTGGGCCCCCGCCTCGGTCACTTCAGCCAGTTGCTCTGGATTGAGTACCGTACCTGCGCCAATGATAGCGTCCGGCACTTCTTGAGCAATGGCACGGATCGCATCCATCGCGCATGGGGTGCGCAACGTCACTTCCAGCACACGGACGCCACCCGCAACCAGCGCTTTAGCCAGCGGAACCGCATGCTCCAGTTTGTTGATAACAATCACAGGAACAACCGGCCCTGAGGTCAGAATTTGTTCCGCGCTTGTTTTCCAGTTTTTCATCTTGTTCTCCATTCATGCCCGCAGGCACCGTTGTGATTGATGGCGCGCCCCTGCCACAGGGACCAGCAGAATTTAAACCCTGCCAGTAACCGACCACACCCGATTGGACGATACTACTCTCCCCGTCATACTTGAAGCCGCAGCGGCGTTGGCTGCGCTTGTTCACCCGAATCACTGACTCATGTCAGCTCATCGGGACTCACACACTTGCCGCCTTGCTGCAACTCCAATTATTTTGGGGAGTAATGACTCAATAAATTATTCGTTACTCGAACTCGTTCCAGGAACGGCCGTCGCGGGTGATCATCGCCACGGAAGCCACCGGCCCCCATGTCCCGGACTGATACGGTTTTGGTGCTTCGCTTTCCGCAGCCCATGCGTTCATGATGGAGTCGACCCATTTCCAGGCTTCTTCCACTTCGTCACGACGGACGAACAGCGCCTGAATTCCACGCATGGTTTCCAGCAGCAGACGCTCGTAAGCATCGGCAATATGCTGTTCATTGAAGGTTTCAGTAAAGCTCAGATCCAGCTTGGTGGTTTGCAGACGGTGTTTGTGCTCAAGACCCGGCACTTTGTTCAGCACTTCGATCTCGATACCTTCGTCCGGTTGCAGACGAATAGTCAGTTTGTTCTGCGGCAACTGCTGGTAAGAATCACGGAACAGGTTCAGCGCCGGGTTTTTGAAATACACCACGACCTCAGAACATTTGCTCGGCAGACGCTTACCGGTGCGCAGGTAGAATGGCACGCCCGCCCACTGCCAGTTGTCGATATCCACACGAATAGACACGAAAGTTTCGGTGCTGCTGGTTTTTTTCGCACCTTCTTCTTCCAGATAGCCAGGGACTTTTTTGCCCTGCACGAAGCCGGCTGTGTACTGGCCGCGCACGGTGTTTTCACGCACGTTTGACTGGTCGATACGACGCAGTGAGCGCAGCACTTTCACTTTTTCGTCACGGATACGGTCGGTGCTCAGATCAGCCGGAGGTGACATGGCGATCATGGTCAGAATTTGCAGCAAGTGGTTCTGGATCATGTCGCGCATCTGACCCGCGTCATCAAAGTAACCCCAGCGGCCTTCGATACCGACTTCTTCAGCGACCGTGATCTGCACATGATCAATGGTGCGGTTATCCCAGTTGCTGGCAAACAGATTGTTAGCGAAACGCAGTGCCAGAAGATTCAGTACCGTTTCTTTACCCAGATAGTGGTCGATACGGTAAACCTGGGACTCAGCGAAGTATTCCGCGACTTGATCGTTGATAACCTGAGAAGACTCCAGAGAGTGTCCCAGTGGTTTCTCCATCACGACGCGCGCAGGTTCTTTGTTCAGCCCTGCTTCGCCCAGACCGCGGCAAATCGCACCGAAGTGGCCTGGCGCAATCGCAAAGTAGTTAATGGTGGCGCGATTTTGCTGGTCAAGCATTTTGCCCAGCACTTTGAAATGCTTCACATCGTTGACATCAAGGTTACAGAAATCAAGACGGGCGCTGAGCTTATCCCACAGTTCCGGATCAATTTTTTCTTTCATGAAGGTGGTCAGTGCTTCTTTGACCACTTCGGTATAGGCCGCTTTGTCCCATTCCGCACGTCCGACACCGATGATGCGGGTGTCCGGGTGAATGTGACCCGCTTTCTCTAACTGATACAGGGAAGGCAACAGCTTACGGCGCGCAAGATCGCCCTTTGCACCGAAAATTACCAGATCACACGCCTGGGCTGTCTGAGTTACCGCCATGTTCTTCTCCTCAATGCAGGAATACCTAACATATTTCTGGTTGCTGTGCGTGAGCCGCAACTCGAATTATCTCGGGTACATATTGTAATTTTATTTCAGCAACAATGTACTCTGATTGCCCGTGAGCCGTAAACCATGTTCTGACAGGGGGATAACTCTGCGGAAAAGCTTGTTTTTATCATAAATGTCTCAGCGGATAGTAAAACCCACAACATTCTGTAATTTTATGACAAAACTGAACAGAATTTACCATACTGAAAGTTAGATCCCGGTCAAACTCTGACAAAAAAAGCGTTTTTTCGCCTGACTGACGCTGCCAACAGCATTAAGCGCGTAGTATATTTTCATCAAATCAACACGATTTCCTCTTTTCAAAGAAATCGTTGAAACCTATGAGTGTCATGCTTATGAATACGTTGGAAAAAATCCAGACCCACCTTGACATTCTGAGCAAGTCAGAACGCAAAGTCGCCGAAGTGATCCTGGCATCCCCACACATTGCAATCCACTCCAGTATTGCCACTCTCGCCCGCATGGCGGACGTCAGTGAACCTACTGTAAACCGTTTTTGCCGTCGCCTCGACACAAAAGGGTTTCCAGATTTTAAATTACATCTGGCACAAAGTCTGGCAAACGGCACACCTTATGTGAACCGTAACGTGGATGAAAGCGACAGCGTCAGCGCTTACACCAGCAAAATTTTCGAATCCGCTATGGCCAGCCTCGATCAGGTGAAAAATACTCTCGATATCGCTGCCATCAACCGCGCAGTCGATTTACTCACCCAGGCGAAAAAGATTTCTTTCTTTGGGCTGGGCGCATCGGCCGCAGTGGCGCATGATGCCATGAACAAATTCTTCCGCTTTAACATTCCCGTGGTGTATTTCGATGACATCGTCATGCAGCGCATGAGTTGCATGAATTCCAGCGAAGGCGATGTGGTGGTGTTGATTTCCCACACCGGCCGCACCAAAAATCTGGTCGAGCTGGCGCAACTTGCCCGCGAAAACGACGCTACGGTCATTGCCATCACGTCCTTTAATACGCCACTGGCGCATGAGGCCACGCTGGCTCTGTTACTGGATGTTCCGGAAGATACCGACGTTTATATGCCGATGGTTTCTCGAATCGCTCAGTTGACGTTGATTGATGTGCTGGCTACCGGGTTTACGCTGCGTCGTGGTGCAAAATTCAGAGATAACCTGAAGCGGGTCAAAGAAGCGTTGAAAGAATCGCGCTTTGATAAGGGAATGGTTGTCCCTAACCTGCCGGAGTAAGCTCGTCATGCGAGTCGGCACATCAAATCATTCATAGAATATATGAACAAATCATCATTGATTTAATAGGGAGTCTGGCGGGAAATCTACGCGCAAAGTGCGCAGGGTAAATGTCAGACATGAGGTCAGCGGGTCACACAGGTGAAACCCTTTTGTATTACAATTACACCTAAACCCAATGTGGGCTCGCTGTTTTTTTGCATTACCATGTTTCATCAGTTAACGGAGTTAGGCATGTCCAGAAGGCTCAGAAGAACGAAGATTGTTACCACGCTCGGCCCTGCAACTGACCGCGACAATAATCTTGAGAAGATCATTGCTGCTGGTGCGAACGTTGTGCGTATGAATTTCTCCCACGGAACCGCTGAAGATCACATTCTTCGCGCTAACAAAGTGCGTGAAATAGCCGCGCGTCTCGGCCGCCACGTCGCGATTCTTGGCGATCTGCAAGGTCCGAAAATCCGTGTATCGACCTTCAAAGAAGGTAAAGTTTTCCTCAATATCGGTGACAAATTCCTGCTCGATGCCAACATGAGCAAGGGTGAAGGCGATAAAGAAAAAGTCGGCATCGACTATAAAGGTCTCCCAGCTGATGTGGTGCCGGGTGATATTCTGTTACTTGATGACGGCCGTGTGCAGCTAAAAGTACTCGAAGTTCAGGGCATGAAAGTGTTCACGGAAGTGACCGTGGGCGGCCCGCTGTCTAACAATAAAGGCATCAATAAGCTGGGCGGAGGTCTTTCTGCCGAAGCGCTGACTGAGAAAGATAAAGCAGACATTATTACTGCGGCCAAAATGGACGTAGATTATCTGGCAGTTTCATTCCCACGCACCGGCGAAGATCTTAACTACGCGCGCCGTCTGGCACGCGATGCAGGCTGTAATGCGCAAATCGTGTCTAAAGTCGAACGCGCTGAAGCGGTGGCGTCAGATGAAGCAATGGATGACATCATTCTGGCATCCGATGTCGTGATGGTGGCCCGCGGTGACCTGGGTGTTGAAATCGGCGACCCTGAGCTGGTGGGTATCCAGAAAAAACTGATCCGTCGTGCACGTCAGTTGAACCGCGCGGTGATCACTGCGACCCAGATGATGGAATCGATGATCACTAACCCGATGCCAACCCGTGCAGAAGTGATGGACGTAGCGAACGCCGTGCTCGATGGCACAGATGCGGTCATGCTGTCAGCGGAAACGGCTGCCGGTCAATATCCTGCTGAAACTGTGGCAGCCATGGCGCGCGTATGTCTGGGCGCAGAAAAAATCCCAAGCATTAACGTTTCCAAACACCGCCTGGACGTGGAATTCGATAACATCGAAGAAGCCATTGCAATGTCCGCCATGTACGCGGCAAACCACCTTAAAGGGGTCACGGCGATCATTTCCATGACCGAGTCCGGGCGTACCGCGCTGATGTTGTCACGTATCAGCTCCGGCCTGCCGATCTTTGCCATGTCGCGCCACGAACACACACTGAATCTGACCGCGATTTACCGCGGCGTTACCCCTGTCTTCTTCGACAGCGCAAATGACGGCGTAGCGGGCGCACAGGATGCCGTGAACTTACTGCGTGATAAAGGTTACCTTTTGTCAGGCGATCTGGTGATCATCACCCAGGGTGATGTCATGAGCACCGTCGGTACCACCAATACCAGCCGTATACTGCGTGTTGAATAATAGTTAAATGTAATAAGATATAAACATATGGCCGATCATCGTGATCGGCCTTTTTTATTTTCGTCCTGCCCCTGAATCTATTACTCCCTCCTGCTGGTCAGTCAACAGTCTTAATTTGATCATTATTTTGCCATTCTTTTGAAATAATCGGGTTCCCTGCATAAAACATTGCGTGATGAAAATTCATTACACCTACAAACATTGCGCTTAAATATAACTTTTTATCGCAAGACAACCCTTCTTTTAAGTCAGCAAACGTATAACAAATACAGATTCATCTCATAGGAATGTGTACTCCGTACTTATCCTTCAGAAATTTATGTGACATACATCACATTAAACAATCAAAAAGTTCTGTTATGGGCAAATGTTCAATGTCGTTATTGAATGATAATGATTTGCATTTATAATGATTCTCAATCGTTAAAACCTTGTATAAGTCCGCACTAAGGAATTCAAACAAGACATATCACTGTTTATTTTTTATAACATAAAATATTTAACCATACACTTTACAGGCATGGCCATCAGCCCTGCCTGCTGATGCTTACGTTCACTGCTAAATCCTGACTTTATCCGGGTGGCCGCCCCACGCCTGCTGAGGATGAAAAGGACTAACCAAAAGGATCCAGAATGAGCCAGATAAATAACTGGGAATTAATGCAATCCGGCACTCAAGACCTGACAATCACTCAGGCGAATATAAGCAAAAATAAAGGTTATATTTTTAACCAGAACAGCACTTCTGAATGGCAGACACTGATTGAGCAAGGCCTCGAATTAATTAAATCCCATATTAACCATACTGAGAAACCTTTTTCCGGCGTTTCTCCGGCTGAATTAGCCGAGCAATTTCGCCATATTGACCTGACCAAACCTTTAGACGGAACGCGGCTGGCGCTGGAAGAACTGGATGATTTATATCTTCAGCACGCGGTCTATTTCCACCATCCGAAATACCTCGCGCATCTCAACTGTCCGACCGTAGTACCTTCCCAACTGGCGGAACTGTTTATCAGCGCCATCAACTCCTCTGTGGATACCTGGGATCAGAGCGCAGGCGGCACACTCATCGAGCAAAAAGTTATTGACTGGACACTCGCCCGGATCGGTTTTGGCGCACAGTCAGATGGTATTTTCACCAGCGGCGGTACGCAGTCTAATCTGATGGCAATGCTGCTGGCACGAGACAGTCATTGCAAACGCACCCGCCCGCAACACAGCATCAAGTACCAGGGGCTGCCGCCGGAAGCCAACCGCTGGCGTATTTTCAGTTCACAGGTCAGCCATTTCAGTATTCAGAAATCCGCTGCCCTGCTCGGCCTGGGTTATGACGCCGTGGTGCCAGTCGCCTGCGACAGCGCTTTCCGTATGGATATTGCTGCGCTCCGTCAGGAAATTGAGCGCTGCCACACTGAAGGGTTGATTCCAATTGCGGTCGTGGCAACCGCCGGTACGACTGACTTTGGCAGCATTGACCCGCTGAATGAGATCGCTGAAATCTGCCGCCAGGAAAAAATCTGGATGCATGCTGATGCCGCATACGGCTGCGGTTTGCTGGTTTCACCTCAGCATCGCCAGCGCATTGAAGGGATCCATCTGGCCGATTCCGTTACCGTGGATTATCACAAATCCTTCTTCCAGCCGGTGAGCTGCAGCGCGTTTCTGGTTAACGATCACAGCCATCTGGAGCACGTCACGCACCACGCTGAATACCTGAATCCGCTGAGTGCGAAACTGGAAGGCACGCCAAATCTGGTGAACAAAAGTATCCAGACCACCAAACGTTTTGATGCCCTCAAAATGTGGCTGACGTTGCGCATTATGGGTCAACAAGCACTGGGGGAATCATTTGATGTGCTGCTGGCACGCGCAACAGAAACGCATCAGATGATGGAACAAAATCCGAATATCGAAGTGCTGCATAAACCGGAACTGAGCACGCTGGTATTCCGTTTTGTGCCGCGTATCTCCATGAGTCATGAACAGATTGACGAAATCAATGCCGGGATCCGCAAGGCCATTTTCCGCGACGGCAGCGCCGTTATCGCCGGTACCAAAGTGCATCAGCGTCAGTATCTGAAATTCACCTTACTGAACCCCACCACCACCAGGGAAGACGTTGCCGATGTGCTCTGCCTGATCACGCATTACGGCAAAGAACTGACTGCCAGCGCGCTGAGCGCCGCGAAAAACCGGTAAAAGGAGCCGCACCATGAATATCCATTCAAACGACCAAACGTATGATTTCATCGCCGTGGGCATCGGCCCGTTTAACCTCGGGCTGGCCTGTCTGACTGAACCGGTGAAAGAGCTGAACGGTCTGTTTTTAGACCAGAATGACAGCTTCGACTGGCACACCGGTATGATGCTGGAAAGCGCGCATTTACAGACGCCGTTCATGGCAGATCTGGTGACTCTCGCCGATCCGACCAGCCCTTACAGCTTCCTGAATTACCTGAAATTACAGGGGAAACTTTACTCGTTCTACATCCGTGAAGACTTCTTCATGATGCGTAAAGAGTTCAATCAGTATTGCCAGTGGGCATGCAGCCAACTGACCAGCCTGCAATTCTCCACGCGCGTGGAACTGGTCACCTGGGATGCCGTGCAGGAATGCTATCTGGTTGAAACGCGCTCAACCAAAAGCGGCGAAAAGCAGATTTACCGCACCAAAAGGCTGGTTCTCGGCACAGGACCGTCGCCGTGGATACCCGCCTGTGCGCGGGATGCCGGCAGGAACGTGCATCATTCTTCGGCCTATTTGCCGAACAAAGAGCAGGTACAGAATTCGAAATCCATTACCGTGGTCGGCAGCGGCCAGAGTGCCGCAGAAATTTACTATGACCTGCTCTCTGATATCGATAAGCACGATTACCACCTGACCTGGGTGACCCGCGCCCCGCGTTTCTACCCGCTGGAATACAGCAAACTGACGCTGGAAATGACCTCACCGGAATACATCGATTATTTCCACGCGCTGCCAATGAGCAAGCGCGATCAGCTCAATCGTGAACAAAAATGCCTGTATAAGGGCATTAATATCAGTCTGATCAACGACATTTATGATCTGATGTACGTCAAACGTCTCGACGGCCCGCTGAATGTCGATTTGTATACACATTCGGAACTGAAAGCACTGACCCGCAGCCGCAGCGGCGAACTGGAAATGACCCTGCTCCACCACGAACAACAACAGGAATACCGACACCGCACGGAATCCGTGATCCTCGCAACGGGTTACGGCTATCAGCCACCGCAGTTTGTTGAAGGCATTTACAACCGTATTCAGTGGGATGACGCGGGTCGTTACGCCGTTAACCGCAATTACAGTATTGACGCCCATAACCAGATTTTCGTACAAAACGCCGAGCTGCATACGCACGGCTTCGTCACTCCGGATCTGGGCATGGCGTGCTACCGCAACAGCACCATAATCCGCGAGATGCTCGGCACTGAAGTGTATCCGCTGGAGAAATCCATCGCCTTCCAGACCTTTGGGTCCCGCATCCCTGGCGCAAACTAACGGAGAATTTACCCATGTCTGATGCCATTTCAACCGCCGTATTCTCCTGCCAGCGCGACGCAGGAAAACTGTCTTTACGCCCGCTGGCGCTGGAGAAAGATGCCGCCGTTTTACATGACTGGATGACGCAGCCCTACGCACATTTCTGGGGAATGCAGAACAGTACCCTCGCAGAAGTCGACAGCTTCTATCGCAACCTGACTCACGGTAAACCGCTGGCGGCGTTGATGGGCGAAATAGACGGTCAGCCGCAATTTCTCATCGAATGCTATCCGGTTCAGGATGACCCGTTGCATGAACATTACGACGTCCGGCCCGGCGATATGGGCATGCATATTCTGCTGTCACCGGCCGAAAAACCGGTGTCAGGCTTCAGCTGGCAGGTGTTCTCGGCCGTGATGGAATACCTGTTCAGCCAGCCGGAAGTCCGCCGCGTAGTGGTCGAGCCGGATGTTCGTAACGAAAAGATTCACAAGCTGAATAAGCGCGCCGGTTTCCGCTATCAGAAACAAATTCAACTGACACACAAAACTGCATGGCTGGCATTTTGCCAGCGTGAAGATTTTTTTCAGGCAAGCCAGAAGGAAAAACACACCATGACTCCTGCAAATCTGCAAACCGGTGAGCACCTGCAACCGGAACTCTGGGCAAAAGCGAATGCCCTGCTGCTGCGTAAATGCCTGGCGGAACTGACACATGAACGTCTGCTCGCGCCGCAGGCGTTGAAAACGACCGGCACCTGGACTGACTATCAGCTGGCAGTACCGGCCTCGGAAATAGAATATCGTTTCCGTGCCCGCCAGTTGCCTCTGAATGACTGGATGATTGATCTCGACAGCATTCAGCGTCTGGATAATTTTATCCCGCAGCCGCTGGACGCGGTTAAATTTATCATTGAATTCGCCGAGCAAATTGGTATTTCCCAGGCCATGCTGCCGACCTATCTGGAAGAAATCAGCAGCACGCTTTACAGCAGTGCCTACAAACTGGCAAACAATCACACCACAGCGAAACAACTGTCGCAGGCCGATTTCCAGACCGTCGAAACCAGCATGACCGAAGGCCATCCGAGCTTTATCGCCAACAACGGCCGTATCGGTTTTGATGCCGGTGATTATGTCCGTTACGCGCCGGAAGCGGCCAATCCACTGCAACTGGTCTGGGTGGCGGTTCATCATGACAAAGCACATTTCGCCAGTGTCGAAGGTTTACCGTATGAAAAACTGATCGCGGAAGAACTGGGTGAAGCGCAGATTTGTGCTTTCACGCAAAAGCTGGTTGATAAAGGTGTCGACCCGAAAAATTACTACTTCATGCCGGTACATCCGTGGCAGTGGCAGAACAAATTACTGACCGTCTTCGCACCGGATATCGCCCGTCAGTTTCTGATTTATCTCGGTGAAGGTGATGATAACTATCTGGCACAACAGTCAATCCGCACTTTCTACAATGCCAGCCGTCCGAAAGGACGTTACGTTAAAACGGCGCTGTCGATCCTGAACATGGGCTTTATGCGCGGGCTTTCACCTTACTATATGGCGACCACTCCGGGCATTAATGAATGGCTGGCGGATCTGGTCGAAAACGATGCGTATCTGCAATCCACCGGTTTCAGCATTTTGCAGGAAGTGGCGTCACTCGGTTACCACAATCACTATTTCGAGCAAGCCATCAAAGGCGACAGCGCGTACAAGAAAATGTTTGCGGCGTTGTGGCGCGAAAACCCGGTCGCCTTGTTGCAGCCAAATCAGCGTCTGATGACCATGGCCGCCCTGCTGCACACCGATAAACACGGCGATGCGCTGATTGTCGAGATGATCAAATCATCCGGTCTGGCCACCGGGGACTGGCTTAAACGCTACATGCACGCCTATCTCAGCCCGCTGCTGCACTGCTTTTATCAGTACGACCTGGTGTTTATGCCGCATGGCGAAAACCTGATCCTGCGGTTCGAAAACAATATTCCGGTTAATGCTTTCATGAAGGATATCGCCGAGGAAATTGCGGTGATGAACCCCGACGCCAGCCTGCCGGAAAAAGCCAAACGTCTGGCGGTGGACGTACCGGAAAATCTTAAAATCCTGTCGATTTTCACTGACGTCTTTGCCGGGGTATTCCGCTTTATCGCCCGTATTCTGGAAGAACATGGCAATTACCCTGCAGGGCAGTTCTGGCAGGTGGTAGCCGAAGTGGTACGCGACTATCAGATTCAGTATCCGGAACTGTCGGAGAAATTTGCCCGTTATGACATGTTTGGCGCCGAGTTTACGCACTCATGCCTGAACCGTCTGCAACTGGCGAATAATCAGCAGATGATCAACCTGTCAGATCCGGCGCAGAACCTGAAATTCGCCGGCACGCTGGAAAACCCGATTGCGGCCTATGCTAACCGCTACTGAAAACCCGGTTTAATCTGATGAAGCTTTAATGCCATGAATAGTAGCGCGGCTTTCACAGGCCGCGCTTTTTCGATTTTAAGACCCGGAGAATTAAGGTTATGTCGTCCGTTTCCGAACCCGCTTCGCGGCTGAATTTCCGCCAGTGGCTGTTCCCGCTGTCACTGGTGCTATTCGAGTTCGCCACCTATATTGCCCACGATATGATCCAGCCGGGTATGCTGCAGGTGATCAGTGATTTCAGCGCAAGTGCCGACTGGGTTTCAACCTCGCTAACCGCTTATTTGTGCGGCGGTATTTTGCTGCAATGGTTGCTCGGGCCGCTTTCCGACCGCCTTGGCCGCAGGCCGGTGCTGCTGACAGGCGTGGCCTTTTTCACCGTCACCTGTCTGCTGACGGTTTTCACCCGAAACATTGAACAGTTCATTCTGATGCGTTTTTTACAGGGGATGAGCCTGTGCTTTATCGGCGCGGTAGGTTATGCCGCCATTCAGGAAGCGTTCAGTGAAACAATGAGCGTTAAACTGATGGCGCTGATGGCGAACATCACGTTGATCGCTCCCCTGCTCGGGCCGCTGGCTGGCGCGGCGTTTATTCATTACGCACCATGGAAAGCCATGTTTGCGTTGTTCTCACTGGTCTCTGCATTCTCATTCTGGGGTCTGTGGCGCAGTATGCCGGAAACCGCCAGCGGTCGCGGGGAGCGTTTTTCAATGCGCAGGCTACTGACCGATTACCGCGAAGTCTTCACCAACAAAGGCGTGGTGCTCGGTTCGCTGTCTATCGGGTTGATCACCCTGCCGTTGCTGGCGTGGGTGGCGCAGTCGCCGGTATTACTGATTCAGGATGGCGGAATGACGCCGCTACAGTACGGATGGTGGCAAGTGCCGGTATTTACCGGATTGATTATCGGTAACATCACGCTCAGCAAACTCAGTGGCAAAGTGAATATCCGCACGCCTGTCTGGCTCGGTCTCGCGCCGATAGTTCTCGGTCTGGCAGTCAGTGCTTATGCCGCGCTGTTTATGGTACATGCCTGGGGCTGGATGATTGGCGGGCTGAGCCTCTATGCGCTGGGCTCGGGACTGGTAAATGCCGGGCTTTACCGCCTGACGCTGTTTTCCAGCCCGACCGGTAAAGGCACGGTCGCCGCTGCACTTGGGCTGCTCACCATTGTGGTTTTTGCGGCGGGTATAGAAGTGGCAAAGCAGTTGTATTTCGCACTGGGCAACGGCATTTTTATGCTGGCAGGCATGATTTCCGGTGTCACCGGCACATTGCTGATTGCAGTGTTTCTCAAACGTATACCTGAAAAAGCATAAAAAAAAGCTGAGGTGTGAGCCTCAGCTTTTTCAAATCTTTTTACCGTTACTTTTTGGGATAAAGCTCTTTGCGTGAATAGGGCTCAGGCTCACCCGGTTTGCGGGTTTTAAGCAACTTGAGGATCCAGGTGTACTGTTCCGGATTCGGCCCGACCAGCACTTCCACTTCCTCATTCATCCGGCGCGCAATGCGGTTATCATCGGCAGTTGCCAGATCATCCATTGGCGGGCGCACATAAATATCGAGACGTTGTTCGTGGCCGTTATACACCGGAAACAACGGTATGATCGACGCACGGCACACTTTCATCAGGCGTCCTACCGCAGGCAATGTCGCCTTGTAGGTCGCGAAGAAATCGACGAACTCGCTGTGCTCAGCACCGTGATCCTGATCCGGCAGATAGTAGCCCCAGTATCCCTGACGCACCGAACTGATAAACGGCTTGATGCCATCATTACGCGCATGCATCCGGCCACCAAAACGACGGCGAACGGTATTCCACAGATAATCGGTCAGCGGGTTTTTCTGATTATGGAACATGGCGGCCATCGGATGTCCGTCAGCGGCCATCAGCATCGCCGGAATATCCACAGCCCATCCATGTGGCACCAGAAAAATCACATTTTTACCTTCGGCATGCATCTGATCGACAATTTCCTTGCCGTGCCAGTGAACGCGCTGCATGACTTTTTTGGGGTCACGGATCGCCAGCTCAGCCATCATCACCATGGATTGTGGCGCGGTGGCAAACATTTCATCGATGATATGTTCACGCTCCGCTTCAGAGGTTTCCGGCAGGCAGTACAGCAGATTAATTTGCGCACGACGACGTGCGCCTTTCGCAAACTTTCCGGCCAGACGGCCAAGACTGCCTAATATAGGGTCACGAACCTTTGCGGGCAGATACGCCATTGCGGCCATCGCTCCGACGCCCAGCCAGACGCCCCAGTAACGCGGAAAATAGAAGGCTTTCTGAAACTGCGGAATAAATTCTACGGTAGATCGTTTTTCTTTTTCTGGCTGCATGCTCAGGCTCTTATGACAAATTCTGCCTTAATGATAAGTGCAGTGATTTATTTTGCAATAAATCACTGCCTCACAACATTAAGCGCAAAAGGGGATCCTGAACGGTCAGTCCAGCTTCAGTTGAGGAACAACCTGACGAACGGTGGCCAGGTAAGTACTGCGATCTTTACCTGTCAGCCCTTCGGTGCGCGGCAGTTTAGCCGTCAGCGGATTCACAGCCAGCTGGTTAATCCACATTTCAAAGTGCAGATGCGGGCCGGTTGAGCGACCAGTATTGCCGGAAAGCGCGATGCGATCCCCCCGTTTCACTTTCTGACCGGGTTTCACCAACAGTTTACGCAGATGCATATAACGGGTCATGTACTGACGACCATGACGAATGGCCACATAGTTACCCGCAGCGCCGCCGTTCTTGGCAACAACCACTTCGCCATCACCCACCGCCAGAACAGGCGTACCGACAGGAACGGCGAAATCGACGCCACGGTGCGGCGCAATACGCCCGGTCACCGGGTTCAGACGACGCGGATTGAAGTTAGACGAAACGCGGTACTGTTTGCCCGTCGGGAAGCGCAGGAAACCTTTCGCCAGCCCGCTGCCGGTACGGTCATAGAACTTA
This sequence comes from Rahnella sp. RcJ3, assembly GCF_009498575.1. NCBI lineage: Bacteria > Pseudomonadati > Pseudomonadota > Gammaproteobacteria > Enterobacterales > Yersiniaceae > Rahnella > Rahnella sp. RcJ3. The sequence goes on along the minus strand of NZ_QSNX01000021.1, from coordinate 6,603 downwards.
CCGTCTTCGGCGCGCACGGCGTAGTAGTCTTTACCGCCAGTGCGCATACGCACTGCCTGCAATTCACTTTGCTCGTTCTTACCGTCCAGCACCTCGTTGGACATCAGTACCGCAAAGTCGTCGCCTTTCTTCAATTTACGGAAATCGAGTTGCCATTGCAGCGCCTTAATGACAGCACTGACTTCAGCGCTGCTCAGCCCTGCCGCTTTGGCACTGGTGACAAAACTGCCGTTCAGCGTCCCTTTCAATACGGAGTCTTTCCATTCCCCTTTCAGGGTTTCCAGAGACGATTTGAAGGTATTGCCGGAACGGTCAAAGGTATAGGTTTCGCGACGTGATTTTTCCCACGTCAGACGCTGTAAATCCCCGGCATCGTTAAGTGTCCAGGAAATCTGCTGGCCGATTTTCAGGTTACGTAAATCACGGTTGGCGTCAGAAAGCGCAGCAATTTCCGACATATCAATGCCGTACTGATTCAGAATGCTGCTGAGGGTATCGCCGGTAGAAACCACATACTCATGCACGCCCGCTTCATTGACAGTTTTATCGTCAAGATCATCTTGCGGAATGTCATCATCAGCGGGGGGAGACTGGTCGATAGGTTCGCTGGCTTCGGGAAGCAGTGAACGCAGTTGCTGATTATCAAGTGTGATATTTTTAACCAGCGGTCGGGTATCAGAAAGGTCATTGTCCGGGTGGTAAGCTAACGGTTTCCATACGGCCACAGCCAGTGTGACGACGGTAAGAGACCCCAGCATAATGCGATGGGGCCGTGGAAGGTTGCTATACGCCAGAGCGATAGATCGGGCTATCAGCTGCACTTAAATTCTGTCCTTTTAGCTTACTTCAGGCAGCTCAGGTACTGGTTCGTCAGCTGTGACAAAAAGTTCACATAGCTGTCCGCACCCAGTGCAATGCTGCTCCCCAGAGGATCCAATGTGCCCATACGCACTTTTGTTCCCTGGGCAACAGCCGTTATGACGGCCGGCCTGAATTGTGGCTCAGCAAAAACGCAGGTCGCTTTTTGCTCAACCAACTGTGTTCGAATGAGATGTAATCGCTGTGCACCGGGTTGAATTTCGGGATTGATCGTAAAGTGACCAAGTGGCGAAAGGCCGAAGTGTTTTTCAAAGTAGCCATAGGCATCGTGAAAAACAAAATATCCCTTACCCTGAACAGGTTGCAGAATACTACCAAGGTTTTTGTCAGCTTTTGTCAAGGTGTCTTCAAAATGAGATAAATTTGCATCTAATTGTTGCTTTTTTTGCGGAACCAGCGCTACGAGCTTGTTATGGATCACAATAGCAGCCTCGCGGGCAATTTCCGGCGACAGCCAGACATGCATATTGTATTCGCCATGATGATGATCAGCGTCATCGTGATCATGGTCATGATCAGCCTCATGTTCGTCATCATCACTGCCCTTAATCAGCAGCGGTTTCACTGCCGGTAACGTCGCGATGGCCACCTGACGGTTCGGCGACAACTGCGCCGCAGATTTGGTCATGAAAGCTTCCATTTCCGGCCCCACCCACACCACCAGATCGGCGCTACGCATGCGTGCAATATCCGAAGGGCGTAAGGCGAAATCATGTGGAGATGTGCCGTCCGGCAGCAACACTTCCGTCGGCATAACACCATCGGCAATGGCTGATGCGATAAAACCCAGCGGGCGTACGGAAGCCAGAACCACGGCCTGCGTGCTGAAAACCGCGCCTGAACTCAATATTGCGGCTGCCAGAAACATCCGTTTAACGCTTTTTTTCTGTATCATGCTGAGTGAACTCATCTTCAGGTTGGGGGAAAACTGGTTATTTTTAGCGAAACGCAATATTATAACATCCGATTTGTTCTGCAAGACCCTATGACATGCCCACATTAGCTACGCTCCAAAATATTTCAGTGACTTTCGGTTCGCGACGCGTGTTGTCCAACATCTCGCTAAGCCTGCAACCGGGGAAAATTCTGACCCTTCTCGGCCCGAATGGCGCAGGGAAATCCACATTAGTGCGCGTTGTGCTTGGCCTGATTGCGCCGACAGAAGGCACGATGACTTGCGAACCCGGTTTACGTATCGGCTATGTTCCGCAAAAAATTCATCTTGATCCCACCATGCCGCTGACCGTCAGCCGCTTTATGCGACTGAAACCCGGTGTGAAGAAAAGCGATATTCTGCCCGCGCTCAAACGCGTACAGGCTGCGCACCTGCTGGATCAACCGATGCAAAAACTCTCCGGCGGCGAAAATCAGCGTGTTTTACTGGCGCGTGCGTTAATGAACAGCCCGCAGTTACTGGTGCTCGATGAACCGACGCAAGGTGTTGACGTCAACGGACAACTGGCGCTGTACAACCTGATCGACAGCCTGCGCTGCGAATTGGGGTGCGCGGTGCTGATGGTGTCGCATGACTTGCATCTGGTGATGGCGAAAACGGACGAAGTGCTGTGCCTGAACCAGCACATCTGCTGTTCCGGCTCGCCGGAAGTAGTGTCCACGCATCCGGAATTTATTGCGATGTTCGGTAACCGTGGCGCCGAGCAACTGGCGATTTACCGTCACAACCACAACCATCGTCATGATTTAAAGGGAAAGATAATTTTGCGCAACACCGGAGGTCGTGACGCATGATCGCGCTGTTATTACCCGGCTGGCTGGCGGGTGTATTGCTGGCGATTGCCGCTGGCCCGCTGGGCTCGTTTGTCGTCTGGCGCCGCATGTCCTATTTTGGCGATACGCTGGCCCATGCCTCTCTGCTCGGCGTAGCGTTTGGCTTACTGCTTAATGTTAATCCTTTCTATACCGTTATCGCCGTCACGTTATTGCTGGCCGTGTTACTGGTGGTGCTCGAGCGGAAACCGCATCTGGCCGTCGATACCCTGCTCGGAATTATGGCGCACAGCGCCCTGTCACTCGGTCTGGTGGTGGTCAGCCTGATGTCCGGCGTACGTGTGGATCTGATGGCGTATTTGTTTGGTGATTTGCTGTCAGTGACCTACAGCGACATCTGGATGATTGGTGCTGGCGTAACGGTGGTGATTGCGGTGCTGTGCTGGCAATGGCGGGCATTGCTTTCCATGACCATCAGCCCGGAACTTGCTCATGTTGATGGCGTAAAACTGCAACGCACACGTATCGTCCTGATGCTGGTAACAGCGCTGACGATCGGTCTGGCGATGAAGTTCGTCGGCGCGCTGATCATCACCTCGTTGCTGATTATCCCCGCCGCGACAGCGCGACGCTTCGCTAAAACGCCTGAGCAAATGGCCTGCGTCGCGGTAGCGGTTGGCATCATTGCGGTGACCGGCGGCCTGACGTTCTCTGCATTCTATGATACGCCTGCTGGCCCTTCTGTCGTGCTGTGCGCTGCGGTGTTGTTTATGCTCAGCCTCAGTAAAAAACAGATTGCCTGACCGCAACGCCAGAAACAGAAACGGACGCCCTGAGCGTCCGTTTTTTATGCCTTTTCTTCCTGGCTTTTCTCCCGTGCCTCCCGCTCTTCCTGCGCTGCTTCCTGCCTTGCCTGCCGCCAGTGCAGCACCGGTGATACGGTTATGCCGTGGATCACCACGCTGGTGACAATCACCGTGAACGCGATGTTGGTCATATAGTTGGCGTCCGCGCCATGCAATCCGTGCGTCCAGGCGTAAGCGATATAGTTCATACTGCCGATACCGCGAATACCAAACCAGCCAATCATCAGCCGCCTGCCCTTGGGCACGTGTACGCCTATTGTCGTGATATAAACAGCCAGAGGACGGATGACGATAAACAGCAGCGCAGCGATCAACAGCCCCATCGGCTCCCAGTGTTCCGCCAGCGTTATCCCGAGCACCATGACAATCCCGGCGGCAAAAATCCGCTCAATGGTATCGCCAAATGACAGTGCATCACCCACCATCAGTCCGATCGAATTGCGCGGCATTTCAGCTTGCATCGAATGACGCTGGTGTGGATTGACCATGCCTTCAGCGGGTGGCGGGCGCGACCCGTCCGTCAGATCCTCCGGCGGATGCAAAGAGACCACGCGCACTTCCGCGCTGCGCAACCCGACACCGGCGGCAAAGGCTGCAAGGAAACCGGAAGCATCAAGAGATTGTGCGGCCGCGTAACTGAGCGCAATCAGTGACAACGCCAGAAAATCACTCGGTGCGACCGTACGCTGACGGCTGTGAAAACGCGTCGCACTTAGCCCGACCAGTTTCCCCATCGCGAAGCCAATTGCCAGCCCGCCGAGCAATGCCCAGATCACATCGCGCCATGCCCAGTGCCACAATTCTTGTGAAGATAATCCTTCATGCGCGGTAAACAACATCAGCGCCAGCATCAGGATGGGCAGCGCGGAACCATCATTCATCCCCGCCTCGCTGGAAAGTGCAACCCTGAGTCCGTCATCATCATTGGCATCATTCACTGCAATCATGCTGGCCAGCACCGGATCCGTCGGCGCAATGATGGCACCCAACGCAAGAGCCAGTGGCCATGAAATACCTGTAATGTAATGGGCAATAGCCGCGACGCACAGGACGGTCAGTAACATGGCAGGAAAAGCCAGTAACACACCGACGCGCCAGCTTTGTGCGCGAAAGGGCAACCGGAGTTTCAGTCCGGTAATAAATAATGACGCCGCCATGGCGATTTCAGTGAAATGTGCGGTGAGGGTGGAATACGCCACCAGATCGATATGCAGTAAATCCAAAACCCAGGGACCGCAGACGATCCCTGCGGCCAGATATAAACCAAACGTCGTCACCGGACCGCGGGAAATCCACCCCGATGCGAGTGACATAATCAATAGCAGTCCTCCGACCGCCGCTGTCCAACCTAAAAATCCCATGTCTATCCCATACTAAATATCAATCTATTAAGCATAGTACATGTATGCAGATGAATGATTTTTCAGATAAATAACATCAGGCACAAATGGCGCGGTGTATTCTTAGCCGGTAGGCTAAAATTGATTTTTATCCGGGAAAAGACGAGTCATAAAATGATTAAATACAGTGTGCTGTATCCAAATATCGAAAACGGAACCTTTGATCATGATTATTATCGTGATGTGCATTTACCGCTGATCAAACGCCGCATGGGCGAGTTTTGCCATTCTTACGCTATTGATAAAATGCCTGAGGGCGCTCCGGCTGAGTCGCCATTCATCGCCGCCTGCCATATCTATTGCAACTCAATGGAAGATTTTGAAAAAGGCATGAAAGACAATGCGGCAGATTTTGTCGCTGACGTGGCAAACTTCACCAATATCGAACCCGTGAAGATGATTTTCGACGTCGTTGTCTGAGCCATTCACCCTGCCCTGAAGGTAAAAAAGGCGATTAACCCGTCAGGTTAGCCGCCTTTTTTATTGTCGTGTGGACGCTGTATAAAACCCTGCCAGCGCCATTATTTCATCAGTAACTTTTTGATTGGCGCACTCGGCTCGCGCCTGATGGTATGCAAAAACTCCTGCGCCTTATCATTGACCGCATAATCGGCGGTGACGCCAAAATCCTGCACCATTGCCCACTTTTCAAACAGTGCTTCATCACTCTTACGCATAAACCACAGCATTCTGATTGCCGTTACCGCCACTTGTGGGATCTGCGTCACAGTGCCGTTGATCCACTTATTTAGCGTGCTGCGAGGCAGTCCCAACAGGATACACAACGCGGGCTGGTCGATATCCAGCCTCCGGACATAGTCCAGGAACTCATTTGCGTTATCTGCCATAAACTTATCTCCAATTTATATAACCCTGCTCATTGTACAGGAATCTCATAGAGATTCCATCCCGTCGCTATTCGCTACGAAAATTACTGGTTTTCAGTGTCACTGACACAAAAATTAGTGTCTGCTAGCTACAAACAAACAAGCTAAGTGAAACAAATTCATGTAGCGCTATAACTTTACGTTTCTTGACATAAGTCAAACGTTCGTTGAATGCGTGAAGCAAGTCACATTCACCGCATGTATGATTTTCGTAAAGAGACGGAAAGAGCGTTCTGATAATGCTTCTTATTTGTCGCTAACAGATACTTATTTCAATATCGGAAAAAACAAATGACTGCACAAGTTTCAGAACGAATTCAACATAGCGCCGCTGCAAATCGCAAAGTTAATCGCGAGAATAAGATCCTCACGAAGCCATTTGGAGTCTCTGCTGCTACGTTTTGCAGGATGCTTGCAGGGTCGTTACTGATGGTTAGTTCTGTAACTTTCATACAATCAGCCAGTGCGGCCTTCACATCGCAAGAAACGGATGCAGTTAATCAGTATCTTTCCGCACATCAGAGTTACCCAAATTACATAAAACAGGGAATTGAAAGCGCCACCAGTTTCCAGCAGGTACACGACTACCTGTTGAACAATACTTACTACAACGGAACCTCGACAGTTCCGGTAGACCAAATTTCGATGGCTGAGCCAATAAAAACAGAAACCGTGCCGTTAATTACTTTAACCCCCGCAGAACCCGCTAAAGATGGCGTTGTTATAAATGACCCTACCGGGAACCCTGTGCTGATCACTCCGGTCAAAAATGACCCTACCGGGAATCCTGTACTGATCACTCCGCCTAAAAATGACCCTACCGGGAATCCTGTACTGATCACT
>NZ_QSNX01000020.1:0-70107 GCF_009498575.1 Rahnella sp. RcJ3 | reverse complement strand
TTTAATCTTTCCGACCCGGTTACTTCGTGATGTTGTTCACGTTGTTCCCTGTCGATGGAGCGGCATTATAGGGAGTTGGATTTTAATGGCAAGCGAATAAATACAGTTTTATTTCGTTTGCCGTTTTTTTGTCCAGAAGCCGTTATTTCTGCCCTTTTGCTATAAAGGAAGGCAATGCAGCAAGGCTTTCCAGTACCGCATCCGCAGCACTTTCACTTTCCGGGGTTACGGGTTTGCCGGTACGAACTAAAATCTTATGCCCCACTCCTGCAGCAGCAGCTGCCTGCATATCTTCCAGTTTGTCGCCCACCATATAAGAAGAGGCCATATCAATGCCTAGTTCTTCTTTGGCCGTCAAAAACATCCCAGGTTGCGGCTTACGGCAATCACAGGCTTGTGTAAACTCTTTAACCAAGCCTTCAGGATGATGCGGACAAAAATAGATACCGTCGAGATCCACGCCACGATCGGCAAGCGACCAGTCCATCCACTCGGTCAGAGTCAGAAACTGATCTTCAGTAAATTTGCCGCGTGCTATACCGGACTGATTGGTGACCAGCACCAGTAAAAAGCCCATCTCTTTTAATTTAAGACAAGCATCGATTACACCGTCGATAAACTGGAAGTTATCGATTTCATGTACATAACCATGATCGACATTCAAAGTGCCATCACGGTCGAGAAAGATTGCTGAAACAGGTTGTGCCACGAATTTGCTCCTGATGGCTGATTAACGGCGCCAGTATCGCATGTTTTCAATGCTTGTGAGAATGCTAACCTGGTTGACTTAGACGTCTAGACGCCTTAGCATCCACGACATGCTACGGGGAAGACCTCCGCAGAGTTAAATTCACCACGTCACGGCAAAAAGACAGAATAAAAAATAATATGATTAAACTTTCTAACATCACCAAGATTTTCCTGCAGGGTTCGCGCCAGATCGTCGCGCTCTCTGACGTGAGTCTTCACGTCCCTGCCGGACAAATTTATGGCGTAATCGGTTCTTCCGGCGCGGGGAAAAGTACCTTAATACGCTGCGTCAATTTGCTGGAGCGCCCGACTAAAGGCCAGGTGTTGGTCGATGGTCAGGATCTGATGTCCTTCTCAGAGAAAGCGCTGACCCGCGCACGCCGCCAGATTGGCATGATTTTCCAGCACTTTAACCTGCTGTCGTCACGCACCGTTTTTGGCAACGTTGCCCTGCCACTCGAACTCGACAATCTTTCTTCAGCCGATATTAAGAAACGAGTTTCCGAGCTGCTGAGCCTGGTCGGGCTGGAAGATAAGCATGATGCCTACCCGGCGAATCTTTCCGGTGGACAAAAACAACGCGTAGCCATTGCCCGTGCGCTGGCCAGTAATCCAAAAGTATTGCTGTGTGATGAAGCTACCAGTGCACTGGATCCAGCTACCACCCGCGCAATCCTGGAATTACTAAAAGATATCAACCGTCGTCTGGGTCTCACGATTCTGCTGATCACCCATGAGATGGACGTCGTAAAACGCATTTGCGATCAAGTTGCTGTGATCAGCGATGGCAAACTGATTGAGCAGGATAAAGTAAGTGAGATGTTCTCACATCCTAAGACTCCGCTTGCACAGCAATTTATTCAGTCAACGTTGCACCTGGATATTCCGGAAGATTACGCCGTGCGTCTGGTACCTCAGCCTGAAACGGGTCGCGTTCCTTTACTGCGCCTGGAATTTACCGGTCAGTCCGTTGATGCCCCGCTGCTTTCCGAAGCAGTCCGTCGCTTTGACATCAACAATAATATTATCAGTGCTCAGATGGATTATGCCGGCGGTGTAAAGTTCGGGATTATGCTGACAGAAATGCACGGTTCAGAAGAAAATACTCAGGCGGCAATTCAGTTCCTGCATGAGAATCAGGTGAAAGTAGAGGTGCTGGGTTATGTCTGAGGCAATGATGTGGTTAATGGGCCGCGGAATCTGGGAAACGGTCATCATGACGCTAACCTCTGGCTTCTTTGGTTTTGTGTTAGGTTTGCCTTTCGGCGTACTGCTGTACGTCACCCGTCCGGGTCAGATTGCAGAGAATAAAAATATCTATCGCGTGATGTCGGCGCTGGTTAACATTTTCCGTTCCATTCCTTTTATTATCTTGCTGGTATGGATGATTCCCTTCACGCGTATGATTGTCGGCACCTCAATCGGTTTGCAGGCAGCGATTGTCCCGCTGACTGTGGGTGCTGCGCCGTTTATTGCCCGCATGGTTGAGAATGCCCTGCTGGAAATTCCAAGCGGTCTGGTGGAAGCCGCCCGCGCAATGGGTGCAACACCGATGCAGATCATCCGAAAAATCTTATTGCCGGAAGCTCTGCCAGGTCTGGTCAATGCTGCCACCATCACGCTGATCACTCTTGTAGGCTATTCTGCTATGGGTGGCGCTGTCGGTGCCGGTGGTTTGGGACAAATCGGTTATCAGTACGGTTATATCGGTTACGACGCAACTGTCATGAATACTGTATTAGTCCTGCTAGTGGTTTTGGTGTATTTAATTCAATTTTGTGGCGACCGCATCGTAAAAGCAGTCACACATAAATAACGAAACAACAGCTGTAATAGCTACCTGTGAATGATTTATATCCGTTTATTGAGGAAAGGACATGTCTAACAAATTCAAATCCATTGCAGTTGTCGGCGCGCTTCTGGGATCGCTGGCTTTAGTGGGCTGCGGGCCAAAAGAACAAGATCCAAATCACATCAAAGTGGGTGTGATCGTAGGCTCTGAACAGCAGGTCGCTGAAGTTGCACAGAAAGTAGCTAAAGAGAAATACGGTCTTGATGTTGAGCTGGTGACTTTCAATGATTATGTATTGCCTAACGAAGCGCTGAGCAAAGGTGATATCGATGTTAACGCCTTCCAGCATAAACCTTATCTTGATCAGCAGATCAAAGATCGCGGTTACAAACTGGTCCCGGTGGGTAACACGTTCGTTTACCCAATCGCCGGTTACTCTAAGAAAATCAAATCTATTGATGAGCTGAAAGATGGTGACCAGGTTGCGCTGCCAAACGACCCGACTAACCTAGGCCGTTCTCTGCTGCTGCTGCAAAAACAAGGTCTGATCAAACTGAAAGACGGTGTTGGTCTGTTACCGACAGTTCTGGATGTGACTGAGAACCCTAAAAATCTGAAACTGGTCGAACTCGAAGCACCACAACTGCCACGTTCACTGGATGATGCGAAAATCGCTCTGGCCGTAATCAACACCACTTACGCCAGCCAGATCAACCTGACGCCAGAGAAAGACGGTATCTTCGTAGAAGATAAAGAATCTCCATACGTGAACCTGATCGTTGCACGTGAAGATAACAAAGATGCTGAAAACGTGAAGAAATTCGTTCAGGCTTACCAGTCTGATGAAGTGAACGCTGCAGCGAATAAAATCTTCAACGGTGGCGCAGTGAAAGGTTGGTAATTGCCCGAAATCAGGAACCCTACATTTTTCCTGAGTATTCGTTTCTAAGATAGTAGACTCGCAAATACATCTTTTCATAAATAAATAACAAGGCGGGCTTATGCCCGCCTTGTTATTTTCTCAATACCTTGGTTCAATAACGCCACATTCTTTCCTGTAAACATATTAAAAAGCAGAGGATATACCATGCGTGCTTTACCTCTCTGTTTGTCGGCACTTTTGCTGGCGGGTTGTTCCCTGACTCAACACACACAGCCAACCCCCCCTGCGCCTGTTGTAAAAGAAGAACCAAAACCTGTCAAACCAAAGCCGGCACCAGTACGCCCCGCTCCTGTAAAGCTCTATAAAGATGCAGAAGCTTTAGTCGGAACTCCATTCCGTGATCTGGGCGAAGTCTCCGGCGAATCTTGCCAGAGCGCTCAAAATGATGCGCCACCGAGTCTGGCTACTGCACGGAAAAGAATGCTGACCCGTGCATCCTATATGAAGGCCAATGCCGTATTGTTACATCAGTGCCAGATTATCAGCGGCGTACCAGGCTGCTTCCAGCAGGCGATTTGTCAGGGTTCCGCCCTGAACGTCACGTTTAAATGACCTCATTTTCTTTTGAGCAAATAGGGATCATTCACTCGCCCTATAAAGAGAAGTTTGCTGTTCCGCGCCAGCCCGGATTGATCCAGGATGGTGGCGGCGAATTACATCTGCATCCGCCTTATAACCAGCCCGAAGCTGTTCGCGGGCTGGAAGACTTCAGCCATTTATGGGTGATGTTTATTTTCCATCAGACGATGGAAAGCGGCTGGCGTCCGACAGTTCGCCCACCACGTTTAGGCGGGAATGTGCGTACCGGTGTATTTGCCACCCGTTCAACCTTCCGGCCTAATCCGCTCGGGATGTCTCTGGTTGAACTGAAAGGGATTCGCTGTCAGGGTCAGAATGTCATTCTGCAGCTTGGCAGTCTGGATTTAGTGGATGGCACACCTGTTGTGGACATTAAGCCGTATCTTCCCTTTGCGGAAAGCCATCCTGATGCACGCGCCGGTTTTGCTCAGCACGCACCTGATGCCGATATGCCGGTAGAATTTTTACCGCAGGCTGAACAGCAACTGGCTGAGCATGCGAGGCAATACCCGCATCTGCGCCGCTTCATCACGCAGGTTTTAGGACAGGATCCCCGTCCGGCTTATCGCAAAGGTGAAGCCACAGCGCGCGATTATGCCGTTCGTTTACTCGAGTTTAATGTCCGCTGGCGGGTCACAGGCTCTGTGAATCAGGTATTGTCCCTCGACAAAGACTAAATTTCCTCTGCCTCTCTTTTGACAATAGCAACTCGCTGGTAAACTAAGCCACTTTTCACGTTTTGGCTGCCCATGGCAGCCCGATTGCAATTTGCAGTGCTAACGGAACCAACACATCATGCGTACTACTCAATATCTGCTCTCTACACTGAAAGAGACGCCAGCCGACGCGGAAGTTATCAGCCACCAGCTGATGCTGCGCGCAGGGATGATCCGTAAACTGGCCTCAGGCCTGTATACCTGGCTGCCGACCGGCTTACGTGTTCTCAAGAAAGTTGAAAACATCGTACGCGAAGAAATGAACAACGCGAACGCCATTGAAGTGTCGATGCCGGTAGTCCAGCCCGCTGATTTGTGGCAGGAGAGCGGACGTTGGGAGCAATATGGTCCGGAATTGTTACGTTTCGTTGATCGTGGCGAGCGCCCGTTCGTACTGGGTCCAACCCATGAAGAAGTGATCACTGACCTGATCCGTAATGAAGTCAGCTCATACAAGCAGCTGCCACTGAATTTCTTCCAGATCCAGACTAAATTCCGTGACGAAGTTCGCCCGCGTTTTGGTGTAATGCGTTCCCGTGAATTCCTGATGAAAGATGCCTACTCATTCCATACGACGCAGGAATCTTTGCAGGAAACTTATGACGCGATGTACGCGGCCTACAGTCAGATTTTCAACCGTATGGGTCTGGATTTCCGTGCCGTGCTGGCGGATACCGGTTCTATCGGCGGCAGCGCCTCTCACGAATTTCAGGTGCTGGCACAGAGCGGTGAAGATGATGTCGTATTCTCTGATTCTTCTGATTTCGCCGCTAACATCGAATTCGCAGAAGCGCTGGCACCCGCAACGCCACGAGCTGCAGCAACAGAAGAAATGCGGATTGTCGAAACGCCGGACGCAAAAACTATCGCTGAACTGACAGAACAGTTCCAGGTTCCGGTTGAGAAAACGGTGAAAACTCTGATGGTTCATGCAACAGCGGAAAGCGGTCATAAACTGGTTGCTTTGCTGGTTCGTGGTGATCATGAGCTGAACGAAATCAAAGCCGAGAAGCTGCCGCAAGTTGCTGCACCACTAACATTTGCAACGGAAGCAGAGATTCGTGAGATCGTCGCGGCTGGCCCGGGTTCACTCGGTCCGGTTAATCTGCCAATGCCAATCGTCGCGGATCGTACTGTTGCTGCAATGAGCGATTTCAGCGCAGGCGCTAACATCGACGGTAAACACTATTTCGGAATTAACTGGGATCGCGATGCTGCGCTGCCAGAAGTAGCCGATATCCGTAATGTAGTAGCCGGTGATCCAAGCCCTGATGGTCAGGGAACGCTGGTCATTAAACGCGGTATCGAAGTTGGTCATATCTTCCAGCTGGGAACCAAATATTCCGAAGCGATGAATGCTACCGTTCAGGGCGAAGATGGTCGTAACCAGTTGATGACCATGGGTTGTTACGGTATCGGTGTGACTCGTGTGGTCGCTGCGGCGATTGAACAAAACCACGATGACCGCGGTATTATCTGGCCGGATGCTATCGCACCGTTCCAGGTCGCTATCCTGCCAATGAACATGCACAAATCTTTCCGTGTGAAAGATGCGGCAGAAGCGCTGTATAAAGAACTGCGTTCACACGGTATCGATGTGATCCTCGACGATCGTAAAGAACGTCCGGGCGTCATGTTCGCGGACATGGAACTGATCGGTGTGCCGCATCAGGTGGTGATTGGTGATCGTAATCTGGATGCTGAAGAGCTGGAATACAAAAACCGTCGCACTGGCGAAAAACAGATGATCAAACAAAGCGATATCGTGGAATATCTGCTGAGCCAGATCCCGCGTTAAGATCCGCTGATGATCATTTGTCCATAAAAATGCCCGCGTAATGCGGGCATTTTTATTTGTGCTATTCCGCCTGAGCCTAATCGCTTTTACGGGCAGGACTTCGTTGCATCAAACCGTACGTTTTTATCTGCAACCACAGCCTTTTGCACCTGCCCTTCTTCCATTGACGGCTCTGTCATGAAATGCCCGTCCATAGAAAGGAAGACCAGCTGATTGGGGGTTTTACGCGAGGCAAGATACCCTTCTTCCAGCGATTTATTTGCCGACATCGGGAATATGTTGCCTGTCGCACAATCTTTAAAGGAAGCAGCATCGGCGCTGTATTGCATCATTCCGCTCAGTGCCATTGGCGTTTTCGGCAAATTCTGCTGCACCGGCGTCAACGTATAGTTGAATGTGGACGTAATCGGCTCACCGCTTTGATCCAACATTTCCAGATTTTCATCTTTCGGATGGAAATAACGTTTCTCGCCCTGGCTGTCCGTCAGCACCAGTTTATCCGCAGTGCGGGCCCAGCGTCCGTAGCTGGCAAACACCTGATCGCCCTCTTTGCCGCCCTGATATTCCTCCTGAAGGATGTAAGTCCCATCCTGATCCAGGAATAATGACGTCTTCAGGCCACTGCAATCTGCGCACGGCAACACGCCACTGTAACTCTGCTGCATAGCCTGCAACGGTTTTTCATGATTAAAGGCGGCGGTATGGCAACCGAAGAGTGACAGCGCCCCGAGCGCCAGCACTGCACTAATGATGATTTTTTTCACAGTTTCTCCCCTACTGCTTTTCTACAGTGCCGAGATAAAAATTGTCCTGCAGCACGAAGTTAGGGCTAACGTATTTTGCCCCGTAATGCTTTTGTCGCACCCTTGCGAACTTTACTTTCAACCCGACGAATTTTAGACCCACGAGTCGGCTTCGTCGCGCGGCGCGGTTTTTCTACTACCATCGCCTGTGAAATCAGTGCCCCCAACCGGGCCAGAGCGGCTTCTCGATTCATCTCCTGACTCCGGTATTCCTGGGCTTTGATAATGACCCAGCCGTCGGCAGTAACAGAATGATGATTAAAAGCCAGTAACCGCTCTTTGTAATATTCTGGCAAACTCGACGCTTTAATATCAAAGCGTAAATGGATAGCCGTTGATGTTTTATTGACGTTTTGACCGCCGTTGCCCTGAGCGCGGATCGCCGTTAATTCGATTTCGCTGTCAGGTATTTCCAGTTTTCCTGAAAGGATTAGCACGCTGATTACCTGGCTTCTTTTATGACAGACTCTTTCCATTCAGAAAAATGAATTTCCAAATTACTCTGAGCATCAGAAAGCCAAATAGTTCCGTCCTGCAATGTGGCCTGTAAGTTCATGGTACGGCTGCCAAAAGCAGTCAATTGATTCAGCAACTCATCTTCTAAATAACGGATACGCAGGTTCTCAAAACCTCTGACTTTCCCCTCGATTTGCGACCACCAGACTTTCGCAGCACGCTCACCATACGCATAAAGGACCACCTCACGCGATTGGTTACAGGCTTTTTTCAGACGCTTCTCATCAGGTAGTCCTAATTCGACCCATAATTCGATGCCGTTATGGTCGTTTTTACGCCAGATTTCCGGCTCATCTTCGGCGCTTAATCCGCGGGTAAAAGTCAGTCGTTCGTCGGCATGGTAAATCCATGCCAGCAGACGCAGCATCATGCGTTGTTCTGTTTCGGAAGGATGCTGTGCCAGAGTCAGGCTGGCGTCATGAAAGAAATTACGATCCATATCAGCGATATTGACCGCTGCTTTATAAATGGTTGCTTTTAACGCCATGGTAAACCCCTTGATAATAGACGCACAGTGTACTTGAAAGCATCCTGCTGCGGCCAGTTTTCCCCCGATGGTCATCCGCAATAAAGGCTTTACGCAAACGATTTACCTTTACAGGCCTGCTAATAACTCACACTCTCCTGTGCTATAGTCGTTAAATACTGAGAGCTTATCTTTCTGCGCTTTCCTCAGAGGGATACGCTTTTTAGGGAGAACTTATGCAACAATACTGTGAGTTGGTACGCCGTAGATATTCTGAAATTGCCAGCGGTGATCTCGGATATGTGCCCGATGCGTTGGGCTGTGTATTGAAAGCATTGGACGAAGTCGCAGCAAATGCTGAACTTCCGTCTTCCGTTAGGGACCAGGCGGCCTACGCCGCCGCTAACTTATTGGTGAGCGATTATGTCGATGAATGATGAGTACCAACCCATCAATTGTGATGACTACGATAATCTCGAGCTCGCCTGCCAGCATCACCTGGTTTTGACGCTGAAGATGCGTAGCGGAGAAGTCGTTGAGGCTAAAGCCAACGATTTGTTAATGCGTAAGAAAGTGGAATATCTGGTGGTTGAGGCGAACGGCGAACAACGAGATCTGCGTCTGGATCACATTGAAAGCTTTAGCCATCCGGAAATTGGCACCGTTGTCGTCAGTGCCGAATAGCGACAACCGACGTCAGTTACCTAACGGGCAATCTCAGGATTGCCCGTTTGCATTTCTGAAGCAATCTTATTTCAACGACGTCAGACTGGCGTAATACGCTGCCAAATCACTGATATCCTGATCGGATAATGACGCACTAAAAGCCTGCATCACACCCGCCTGCCCGCCACTTCTCTCACCCTTCTTGTAAGCATGCAGTGAAAGCGCCAGATAATCTGCATTTTGCCCTGCCAGATTAGGATAAATCGAATTAATGGCTTTACCCGTTGCGCCGTGACATGCCGAGCAGCTGGCTGATTTAGACTGCCCGTCAACCACATTTCCCCCCGCCAGAGCAGGCAAATTGATCAGCATCGATGCCACTATCCCTGCCAGTGTTCTTCCCATTACTTGCATCACAACTCCCCGGGCAAATAACATCCGCCTCAAATAAACCGTTCTTTCCGTTTATTACGCAGCCGACCAGATGATCCGCCATTGCGCTTCATTATTTTCAGCCCGGGACTGGCGCGTAATAAACCAACCCGGGGCTGCCATCAATTGATCATTGTAATAAACCAAAGGGATACGACCTCGTTCCCATGGCGGCACACCTAACTCAGACCACAATTTTTTCGCCTGGCGCGCACGATCCCGCCCGACTTTTTCGATATATCCCTGCACCTGAAAACGCACAGTGATCTTTTCGCCAGCACGTGGCTGGCGGATCAAACAGTCAGCCCCCTGCGCGATGAGAACATGATCGGCAATCAGACAGCCCAGACCGTCAGGTAGCGTTAATTTTTCAGCCGGATCCCAGCAGAGGATTTGATCTTTAAGCGACCGGCGTTCTGGCAATACATACAAACGCCCACGGAAACGCCGGACTACCATTTTCCCCAGCACTAACTGCGCCTGGGCATCTTCGCGGCTCAAAGCTACCTCATCCCATATTCTCTGCAGTTGTTCACGCGAAGGCATTCTTGCGCCACGCGATGCCAGCCAGCGACGTAATAGCGCAGAGCGTCTGACGGCTGAAAACGCCTTCAGCCTCTCAACCGACAGACTGCCCTGCTCATCGGTCAATGAAGTGAGAGATTCACTGAGCAACTCATCCAGCAGCGTCTCCTGCTCTGCGCAAAGTGATGCGCTGCGGGCTGTGGCTTGCGCAAAGTGCGGCCAGCGCTGGTAAAGTGCGGGAAAAATATCCAGTCGCAGAAAATTGCGATCAAAGCGGGCATCCCGGTTACTGTCATCTTCAATCCAGCTGAGCTTTAACTGCTTCGCGTATGCTTCAAGCTGCTCACGGCTGAGCTCCAGAAAAGGCCTTAACAAGCGATAACCATGTGTTGAACTGTCCCCGCTCATCGCCGAGAGACCGGCAGGCCCGCTTCCACGTTTAAGCGCCAGCATGAAAGTTTCGCATTGGTCATTCAGGTGTTGTGCTGTCAGTAACACTTCACCAGCAGTCAGACTTTCAGCAAATGCCTGATAACGTGCCGTTCGTGCCGCCGCTTCAATCCCACCTTCCTGTGCATCTACCTGCACTTTAGCGACGGAGAAAGGAATATCTCGCTGCTGACAAAACGTCTGGCAGTGTGCGACCCAGTCATCTGCAAACTGGCTTAGTCCATGATGGATATGCAATGCACGCAGTTCGATATCCGGCAACGCTTTGTCGCGTAACTCAGCCAGTCCGGCCAGCAGTACGGAAGAATCCAGTCCGCCGCTGAACGCAACGCAAAGTCTTCGTGCATCACCGATTTTATTGAGCAGATGTTTTGAAAGAAATGTCACGGCCAGTTTTGAACTCATAGGATAATCAGGATTCGTACAGTTCCAGCGGCAAGCCATCCGGATCGTTGAAGAAAGTAAATTTTTTGCCGGTGTAAGGATCAATTCTTACCGGTTCGCAGACAATGCCGGCTTCAGTGAGGGCGGAAATGGACTGTGCGATATCTTCAACGCTGAACGCCAGATGGCGTAATCCGCACGCCTCAGGACGACTTGGCCGGGCTGGCGGTTGCGGAAAGCTGAATAATTCAATGGTGTAATGACCATTAAGCGCCAGGTCAGCTTTCCAGGAATCGCGTTCCTCACGGTAAAACTCCCCCAGTAACGTGAACCCGAGAATGTCACAGTAGAAGTGTTTGCTGGCCTGATAATCAGAGCCAATGATGGCGATATGGTGGATCTGGCGGAGATTAAGCATAGTCATGTCCTGTTGATTTCTGACCTGCACGTTACTCAGGGCGGCCAAACACGTCAATAAAAAGCCCTCCTAAAGAGGGCAGTTTGCTAGCCCGCTTCCGGAAGTTTTAAGACCTTCACCAGATAGCGCCCGTCTTCTGTGAGCCGCGTTCCATGAATATCAGTTTCAAAACCAGGGTAACGCTCGCCTATTGAACAAAGCATAATCAGGAAATCGAGCACAGCCCGACTTTCTTCCGTGATCATCTCGCCCGGCATCACCACAGGTACACCCGGCGGATAAGGCAGGATCATGTTGGCTGACACTTTGCCGACCAGTTCATCAATGTCGCATTCATCAATATGTCCGCGTACCTGATGCTGGAACATTTCGTACGGCGTCATTTTCATTTCCGGCAGCACATCAAATGCTTCCAACATTAAACGCGGCAGGTCGTGACGAACGATCAGTTTGTGGATCCCCTGCGCCAGATCCTGAATCCGCATATTGCGATAAAAATCAGGATCTTCCGCATACAGATCAGGCAGCATATTCTTGACCCGCAAATTGAGATCATAACTGCGCTTAAAATCAGTCAGGCCGCGCATCAGACTCATGGATTTGGTTTTATCAATGCCGATACTGAACAGGAAAAGCAGATTGTACGGACCGGTTTTTTCTACCACCACGCCGCGCTCATCGAGGAATTTCGCCACTAACGCCGCCGGGATCCCCTGTTCTTCCAGCTTACCCGTTTCATCCATTCCGGGTGTCAGGATCGTCACTTTGATCGGATCAAGATACATATGATCGGTATCGGCGTTGGCAAAACCGTGCCAGTTTTGATCGGGGTTCAGCGGCCAGCACTCGGCTTCATCAATATATTCAGGCTGCCAGATATCAAAGAACCAGCCCTCGGTTTCTTCCCGCAACCGCTGTATCTCCTTACGGAAATGCAGCGCGCGTTCAACCGAGCGGTTAATGAGACGCCGTCCGGGGTTACCGCGCAACATCGCCGCGGCAGTTTCTGCAGAAGCCACAATGCCGTAATTTGGCGATGTTGTGGTGTGCATCATATAGGCTTCATTAAAGGTACTTTCGTTGTAATCACCCTTAATGTGAATCATCGATGCCTGTGAGAAAGCTGCCAGTAGTTTGTGCGTTGATTGCGTTTCGTAAATGACTTTTCCGGGAATGCGCTCGCCGCTCATTCCGCTTTTACCGTCATAAATCGGATGGAAATTAGTGTATGGCACCCATGCAGAATCGAAATGAATCGACGGAACATCCAGTGTGTTTTTGATGTAATCCGTGTTGTACAGCAAGCCGTCGTAAGTCGAGTTAGTGATCACTGCGTGCACTGGCCAGGTGGCATTCTCTGTCTGTGCAATTTTCTCTTCGATGCTTTCGCGGGTGAATTCATGCTTAGGAATCCCGCCAAGAATGCCATACGCGTTGCGATTGGGACGCAAATAGACCGGCACAATATTGGTCATCATCATCAGATGGGCGAGCGATTTATGACAGTTGCGGTCAATCAGCACCGTACTCCCTGCCGGTGCCGCATACATTCCGACAATTTTATTGGCCGTCGAGGTGCCATTAGTGACGATATAACTTTGCTCGGCGCCGAAAGTACGGGCGATATATTCCTCCGCCTCTAGATGCGGACCAGTGTGATCCAACAGGGAACCAAGTTCTGTCACAGAAATCGACACATCGGCTTTCAACGTTTTGGCCCCGAAAAAATCATAGAACAACGTCCCTACCGGGCTTTTTAAAAACGCCGTACCGGCCATATGCCCCGGCGTACAGAAAGTGTACTTTCCTTCTTCTACGTAGGTGAACAACGCTTTAGTCAGCGGCGGTGTAATGGTATCGATGTATTCATCGGTGTACTGGCGGATGCGTTTGGCAATATCCTCCGCCGCACTCAGTGCGTATTCAAAGAAATAGAGCACCATGCGCATTTCATTAACGTCGACGTCCAGCGTCGAATGCGTATTGATGAAAGCGTAAAGCGGCAGATATTCATTCAGCTCATTAATGGCTGTACACAGCTCTTCGCTATGCTGATCCCAGTCGAAAATAGCGCCGCAAATGCGGGCATTATTTTCGATGAGTTTGAGCAGATCCGCGCGATCGCGCGGATAAATGACCTGAAATCCGAGAAGCGTCAGCGCGCTATCCAGTTCACGGATCGGCTCGTCTTTGTAGTAAGCCCCTTCCGGGCGCATGATAGCGATAATATTCATCTGACAAATCCTTCTGTTATTTATTTTCTAAGGTATTTATAGAAACACGGTTAGTGCCTGCTGGGTACCCTTTACCGTTGAGTTTAAAGTGAAATGGGGAAATTTAAGAATGCTGGAAAGATGGATAGATGAAAACGGACAATAAAAAAGGCCACGCAATGCGTGGCCTTTCGAAAATCACGTTCAGGATCAGCAGTAGCCGTAAGTCATCAGACGCTGATAACGACGGTTACGCAGCTCTTCCGTACTCAGCACATCCAGATCGCTCAGATCAGCTTCAAGTTGTGCACGCAGAGAAGCAGCCATCGCTTCTACGTTACGGTGAGCGCCACCCAAAGGCTCAGGGATCACAGAGTCGATCAGTTTCAGCTCTTTCAGACGCGGTGCAATGATGCCCATCGCTTCCGCGGCCAGAGGGGCTTTATCCGCACTCTTCCACAGAATTGATGCACAACCTTCCGGCGAAATAACCGAATAGGTGCTGTATTGCAGCATATTAACTTTATCACCCACACCAATCGCCAGTGCACCACCTGAACCACCTTCACCGATAACGGTGCAGATAACCGGGACATTCAGACGGGACATTTCGCGCAGGTTACGGGCGATCGCTTCAGACTGACCACGTTCTTCAGCGCCCACGCCCGGATAAGCGCCCGGTGTGTCGATGAAGGTGATGATTGGCAGTTTGAAACGCTCAGCCATTTCCATCAGACGTAGCGCTTTGCGATACCCTTCCGGGGCGGGCATGCCGAAGTTACGACGAATTTTCTCTTTCGTTTCACGGCCTTTCTGATGACCAATGATCATCACGGCACGTTCGCCCAAACGAGCAATACCGCCAACGATAGCTTTATCGTCTGCGAATGCACGATCACCCGCCAGTTCATCAAAATCGGTAAAGATATGTTTGATGTAATCAAGCGTATAAGGACGACGAGGATGGCGTGCCAGTTGGGCAATTTGCCAGGCACCCAGATCAGAGAAAATCTTACGGGTCAGTTCAACGCTTTTCTCGCGCAAGCGTGCAACTTCTTCGTCCAGATTAATATCTAATTTTTCGTCTTGACGGCTGACTGCAGTCAGCGAGTCAATTTTCGCTTCCAGTTCCGCAATCGGCTGTTCAAAATCAAGAAAATTCAGACTCATAGCATTCCTATTTTAGTCAAATTCCAGTTCCACCTGCTCAGTACCGACCAGGCCTCGCAAATCCAGCAACAGTTTGTCCGTTGGCGTAACACGCCATGACGCCCCGAATCGTAGCCGGGCTCTTGCGTTTTCTCGTTGGTAATACAGATGCACTGGTATCGTCCCCGATCGATGTGGTTCCAACGATTGGCGGAGACGGTTCAAAAGCTGGTCATCAATTTGCCTGTCAGTCAGCGAGATAGCAAGACCGCGAGCATATTTTTCCCGTGCTTCACTGATGTCCATTACATCGCGGGCCATCATTTTAAGCCCGCCACTGAAGTCATCAAAGCTGACCTGTCCTGTGGCGATAAGGATACGGTCTTTTTCCAATAAATGCTGGAATTTTTCCAACGCTTCGGTGAACAACATCACTTCCAGACGACCGGAACGGTCATCAAGTGTACAGATCCCAATGCGGTTACCCCGCTTGGTGACCATGACACGCGCAGCGAGGACCAGCCCCACTGCGACGGTCATTTTGCCCCGTTCCGTCGGATGCATATCTTTTAAACGCTGGCCGCCGCCATAACGTTCAATTTCTTTCAAATATTGTGTGATCGGATGGCCGGTCAGATACAAGCCGAGCGTCTCACGTTCGCCATCCAGAACAGTTTGTTCCGGCCATGGCATCACATTCGCGTAAGATTTCTCAACCTGCTCAGGTGCTTCTGCAAGCACACCAAACATATCAACCTGACCAATCGCCTCGGCTTTGGCATGTTGATCAGCGGCTTTCAATGCGTCGCTTAGGGAACTCATCAACGCGGCACGGTGTGGTCCCAGGCGGTCAAACGCCCCGGACATGATCAGCTTCTCGAGAATACGTTTGTTCAGTTTTTTGACGTCAGCACGCGCGCAGAGATCAAACAGTTCTTTGAAATAGCCGCCTTCGTTACGCGCTTCAATAATGGCTTCAATCGGACCTTCACCCACGCCTTTAATCGCGCCGATGCCGTAAACAATTTCGCCTTCATCATTCACGTGGAAATGATACAGACCGCTGTTGATATCAGGCGGTAAAATCTTCAGCCCCATACGCCAGCATTCATCCACCAGCCCGACCACTTTCTCGGTATTATCCATATCAGCCGTCATTACCGCCGCCATGAACTCCGCAGGATAGTGCGCTTTCAGCCACAGCGTCTGATACGAGACCAAAGCGTAAGCCGCCGAGTGAGATTTGTTAAAACCGTAACCGGCAAATTTCTCTACCAGGTCAAAGATTTTAATCGCCAGTTCGCCGTCAATACCCCGAGATTTGGCCCCCTCTTCAAAACCACCGCGCTGCTTGGCCATCTCCACCGGGTTTTTCTTACCCATTGCACGGCGGAGCATGTCTGCACCACCCAGCGAGTAACCGGCCAGAACCTGCGCAATCTGCATAACCTGTTCCTGATACAGGATGATGCCGTATGTCGGCTCCAGCACAGGTTTCAGGGATTCATGCTGCCACTGGATATCCGGATAAGAAATCTCTTCACGACCATGTTTACGGTCAATAAAGTTATCCACCATGCCGGACTGCAATGGCCCAGGGCGGAACAGCGCGACCAGTGCGATCATATCTTCGAAGCTGTCGGGCTTCAGACGTTTGATCAAATCTTTCATGCCGCGGGATTCAAGCTGGAATACCGCCGTGGTTTCCGAGCGTTGCAGCATGTCGAAGCTTTTTTTATCATCCAGCGGGATGGCCGCAATATCCAGCGGTGCCTCACCGGCTTTCGCGCGGCGGGCGTTGATCATCTCCAGCGCCCAATCGATGATGGTCAGCGTACGCAGACCGAGGAAGTCGAACTTCACCAGACCCGCGTATTCCACGTCATTTTTATCGAACTGCGTGACCGGGTGATTACCTTCTGCGTCACAATAAAGCGGCGCGAAATCAGTGATTTTGGTCGGCGCAATCACCACACCACCGGCATGTTTACCGGCATTACGGGTTACACCTTCCAGCTGACGCGCCATATCGATCAGCGACTTAACTTCTTCGTCAGCCTCGTAAATCTCTGGCAACTGCGGCTCAGCGGCAAATGCTTTTTCAAGCGTCATCCCCGGATCAGGAGGCACCAGTTTGGAAATGCGGTCAACGAAACCGTAAGGATGGCCCAGAACACGCCCCACATCGCGGATCACCGCTTTGGCCGCCATGGTACCGAAGGTGATGATCTGCGAGACCGCTTCGCGGCCATACATTTCTGAAACGTGATCGATAACCCGGTCGCGTTTTTCCATGCAGAAGTCGACGTCAAAGTCGGGCATGGAAACACGTTCAGGGTTAAGGAAACGTTCGAACAGCAGGTCAAACTCGAGCGGATCCAGATCGGTGATTTTCAGGGCATACGCCACCAGAGAACCCGCACCGGAACCACGCCCCGGCCCGACAGGCACGCTGTTATCTTTCGACCACTGGATGAATTCCATTACGATCAGGAAGTAACCGGGGAAACCCATCTGGTTGATAACTTTAAGTTCGATGTCCAGACGCTCGTCATATTCAGGGCGTCTTTGTGCACGAACTTCCGGATCCGGGAATAAAAACTCAAGGCGCTCTTCCAGCCCGATTTTTGATTTTTCGACCAGAAAATCTTCAGTGGTCATGTCACCGGTAGGGAACTGCGGTAGAAAATATTCGCCCAGACGGATGGTGACATTACAGCGTTTGGCGATTTCCACGCTGTTTTGCAGAGCTTCAGGCAAATCCTCGAACAGCTCGCACATTTCATCTTCACTGCGCATATATTGCTGTGAAGTGTAATTGCGCGGACGTTTAGGATCATCCAGTGTAAAGCCATCGTGGATCGCAACACGAATCTCATGGGCATCAAAGTCGGCCGGCACCATAAAGCGCACGTCGTTGGTTGCCACCACCGGCAAACCGCGTTCTGTCGCCAGTGCGACCGCCGCATGCAGATAGTTTTCTTCTTCTGCCCGACCGGTACGGATCAATTCGAGATAATAGCGATCAGGGAAATACTGCTGGTAGAAATCCAGGCACTGACTGACTTGCAAATCATTTCCGCGGGTCAGAAACTTACCGACATCACCCATTCTCGCGCCGGAAAGCAGGATCAAACCTTCATTGAGTTCTGCCAGCCATTCGAGGTCGACGATCGGCCCGGCTGCGCCGTAACCGCGCTGATATGCTCTGGAAATCAATAATGTCAGGTTCTGGTAACCCTGATTATTCATCGCCAGAACAGTCAGTTGGGCCAGTTCATCACCCAGAATTTCGCTTTGGACATTCAGGTCTGCACCGATAATCGGTTTTACACCTGCGCCATGTGCCGCACCGTAAAATTTAACCAGTCCGCACAAGTTAGTGAAATCGGTAATCGCCAGAGCAGGCATGCCGAGTGACGCTGCGCATTTCACCAGCGGACCGACCTTCGCAAGCCCATCCACCATGGAATAGTCGCTATGTACACGCAGATGAATAAAACGAGGTTCGGCCATATCCAGAGTCCAGAAATGAGTGAATTAAAGGTTTGTGTGCCCGTCTTTTTTAGCAATAAAAACGGGCAGGAACAAATGACGCGTTATGCCAGTCCGAGCGCGCGTTTCACCGGTGAAAAACTTCGACGGTGGTGTGTAGTGGCTCCAAGACGGGCAAGACTTTCAAGATGCACCGGCGTCGGATAGCCTTTGTGCTTCGCAAAACCATATTCAGGGAACTGAAGATCCAGTTCAACCATTTCGCG
The DNA here is from genome assembly GCF_009498575.1 of Rahnella sp. RcJ3. Lineage (NCBI taxonomy): Bacteria > Pseudomonadati > Pseudomonadota > Gammaproteobacteria > Enterobacterales > Yersiniaceae > Rahnella > Rahnella sp. RcJ3. Next base: position 51,746 of record NZ_QSNX01000020.1, on the reverse strand, counting down.
GTCGCGGGTGACTTTAGCCAAAATTGAGGCTGCGCTAATTTCAGCGACTTTGCTGTCCCCTTTCACTATCGCCTGTGAAGCCATCGGAAGTTTAGGGCAGCGATTGCCGTCAATCAGCACCATATCAGGCGTAATACACAAACCGGCAACGGCTCTTTGCATTGCCAGCATGGTGGCATGCAAAATATTCAGTTCATCAATTTCATGCGGTTCAGCGCGCCCGAGACTCCAGGCCAGCGCTTTCTCTTTGATTTCGATGTATAACGCCTCACGGCGCTTTTCAGAGAGTTTCTTGGAATCTGCCAGCCCGGCAATCGGGTTAGCAGGATCAAGAATCACAGCAGCGGTGACGACTGCCCCCACTAAAGGACCACGCCCCACTTCATCCACGCCTGCAATACAGACAGCTTGTGGATAGATAAATACATCACTCATCGCTTTGCCAGCTCCATGACAGCCTGAGCAGCCTGTTCGTCTGCGTCACGGCGGATACTTTCATGCAGTTCCAGGAACGTCTCACGCAGTTCCCGGCTTTTCTCACCACCAGCCAATAAAGGCAGCAACGCAGCAGAAAGTTTGTCAGGTACACATTCGGTTTGCAGTAATTCGGTGACAATTTCCCGCCGTGCCAGCAGATTTGGCAATGAAACATAGGGCGTTTTCACCAGACGTTCCGCCAGCCAGAAAGTGAAAGGCTTCATACGATAACCCACAACCATCGGGCATTTTGCCAGCATACATTCCAGCGCTGCCGTTCCCGATGCCAGTAAAGCGGCATCACTGGCGATCATCGCTTCCCGACCTTTCCCATCGAGCAAATGCGCAGGAAGATCAGGGGCTATTTCAGCCTTGATCCGTTCAAACTGCTCGCGACGTTTGGCATTCACCAGGGGCACAACGACATGTAAATCAGGATAAGTCTGTCGTAGCTGCAAAGCTGTTTTCAGAAAATCCGCGCTGAGCATTTCCACTTCAGCGTGACGACTTCCCGGCAGCAAAGCAAGGCAATGCACATCTTCAGGAATACCGAGTGACAAACGTGCAGCCTGTTTATCAGGATGCAGCGGCATCGCATCGGCCATCGTATGACCAATGAAACGACAGGGAACATTGAATTTGTCATAAAACGCTTTTTCGAAAGGCAGGAATGCCAAAACCAGATCCGTTGCCTTGCCGATTTTGAAAACACGTTTTTGACGCCAGGCCCAGACAGACGGGCTGACATAGTGAATAGTACGCAGACCGCGCTGCTTCAAACGACCTTCAAGCGTGATGTTGAAGTCAGGAGCATCAATGCCCACGAACACATCAGGCTTCAGTTCGCTAAAACGACGGGTCAGATCTTTGCGGATTTTCAACAAGCGTGGCAGCCGTTCAAGAACTTCCACCACGCCCATTACCGCCAGTTCTTCCATCTCGTACCAGGCTTCGCATCCTTCCGCCTGCATCAGCGGACCCGCGACACCCACAAAACGGGCATCAGGATGATGCTTCTTCAAGGCTCGAATCAGCCCGGCGCCAAGAATGTCACCGGACGTTTCACCGGCCACCAGGCCAATTGTCAGAACAGGCTTTTGCATTGTTTTCCGTAGCGCAGATCAGCGAATAATACCGCGCGTTGAGCGGTCAAAGAAATCACTGAAAGGTTTAGCTTTCGGGAATTCAGCCGCGATAGCAGCGATTTCCGGTTGTGCTTCTTCCAGCGTTTTACCGCTGCGGTACAGTAACTTATAAGCATTGCGAATAGCGTGCAGATCGGCTTTTTCGAAACCACGTCGCTTAAGCCCTTCGATATTGATGCCGAAAGGTGTCGCATGGTTACCTTGCGCAATGACAAACGGAGGAACATCCTGAGCAACCCCGGAACATCCACCCACCATCACATGCGCACCGATAATACAGAACTGATGCACTGCCGTCATGCCGCCAATGATCGCGAAATCATCAACCTCAACGTGACCACCGAGGGTCGCGTTGTTCGCCAGAATACAGCGATTCCCAATGACACAATCGTGGGCAATATGTGCGTTAACCATCAACAGGTTATCACTACCCACTTTTGTCAGACCACCGCCCTGAACGGTACCACGATGAATGGTAACGCTCTCACGAATATTGTTGCGATCGCCGACCTCAACGCGTGTTGGTTCACCGGCATATTTCAGATCCTGGTTAATTTCACCAATGGAAACGAACTGAAAGATGCGGTTATCGCGACCAATTTTGGTCACGCCATTAAGAACTACGTGTGATTTAAGCTCGGTGCCTTCACCAATTTCTACCTGGGAACCCACGTAGCAGAAAGGACCGATATGAACTCTGGCACCGATAACAGCACCGTCTTCAACAATAGCGCTTGGATGAATAAAGGCGGTTTTATCAATCATGTATTAAGACTCCCGGCGGCGGGCGCACATCATTGATGCCTCGCAAGCGATCTCGCCATCGACTTTCGCGACACCTTTGAAACGAGCAACGCCACGACGCTCTTTAATGAATTCAACTTCCAGAACCATCTGGTCACCCGGCAGGACCGGACGTTTAAAGCGTGCATCGTCGATTGCTGCAAAATAATACAATTCGCCAGGTTCCAGTTTTCCAACGCTTTTAAATGCCAGAATGCCGGTGGCCTGAGCCATTGCTTCCAGAATCAAAACGCCCGGGAAAATCGGTTTACCCGGGAAATGGCCCTGGAAGAACGGTTCGTTAAAAGAAACGTTTTTCACAGCGCGCAAAAATTTCCCTTTCTCAAAATCCAACACGCGATCAACCAGCAAGAACGGGTAACGGTGTGGCAGTAAATCCAGTATCTCTTCAATATGCAGAGTATGAGTGTCAGTAGTCAAAATACTCTTCCTGTCTATAAAAACTGATGGCATCAATAACACGGCCTGCCAGACCCCAAAAGAAGGTCATCAGGCAGGCCGCAAATAGGAACGTATGTCGCAGGTTCACTCAACGAAGGGAACACAAAGCAGCACCGTAGGTGGTAATTAATCTTTTTCGATTTTACGCTCGACAGCTTTGAGGCGTTTATTCATCTCGTCGATATTCATTACCAATGCAGCCGTCTTACGCCAAACTTTATTCGGTTGTAACGGGATACCGGAGGAGTATACCCCAGGTTCAGTGATTGGTCGCATTACCATTCCCATTCCCGTCACTACGGCCTGATCACAGATTTCCATGTGACCATTGATAACACTGGCTCCGCCGATCTGGCAGTAGCGTCCAATTTTCAGACTACCGGCCATAATAACACCGCCAGCGACCGCCGTATTGTCTCCAATCACGACGTTGTGTGCAATCTGACATTGGTTATCAATGATGACGCCATTGCTAATGATAGTGTCATCCAGTGCGCCACGGTCAATAGTGGTACAGGCACCGATTTCAACACGGTCACCGATAATGACAGTACCTAACTGTGGGATTTTAACCCAATTACCACGATCATTGGCATAACCAAAACCATCAGCGCCGATCACAGTACCTGACTGAATCAAGCACTGCTCGCCGATTTCAACGCGGTGATAAATAGAAACATTGGCCCACAACCGTGTGCCAGCGCCTATTTTTGCCTCTTTACCGATAAAACAGCCTGCACCGATGACAACATTGTCACCCAATACAACGCCTGATTCGATGACTGCATTTGCGCCAACCGAGACATTCTTACCTAATGTTGCACTGTCTGAAATCACCGCACTCGCCGCGATATCCACTGCCGGTGCTGGCGTGGTATCCAGCAATTGCGCCATCCGCGCATACGTCAGGTAAGGGTTTTTAACCACTAATGCCGCTGTAGGGCAAAATGGCAGATCCGCTTCGGTCAACACTACGGCGCCTGCATTGCAGGAAGCCAACTGTTCACGGTAACGGCTGTTTGATAAAAACGTGATTTGCTCAGAGTGTGCGGAATGCATTGAAGCAACGCCGGTGATGGCAATTTCGCCATCACCGTGCAATTGTGCATCCAACTGCTGTGCGAGATCAGCCAGTCGAATTGAAGACATGTTTATTTAACCTGTTTCAGCACATCAGCAGTAATGTCTTTGCTATTGTCAGCATATGCAATGGCATTAGCATCGATAACAACGTCATAACCTTCTTTACTTGCTACAGTTTTCACAGCGTCCTGAATACGGCTCAGGATTTTGTTGCGCTCTTCGCCCTGACGACGACGGTTGTCCTGGTCGAATTGCTGCGCTTTTGCAGAGAATGCTTCACGCTGAGCCATTACGTCTTTTTCAAGTTTAGAACGGTCGCTGGCTTTCATTGTAGAGCCATCGCGTTGCAGACGTTGCATTTTGGTTTGCAGATCACGTTCCTGAGATTGCAAATCTGTCGCACGGCTTTTGAACTCGTTTTCCAGCTGTTTTGCTACAGCTTCACGAGCAGGCATTTGTTGGAAAATACTTGCTACGTTAACGATAGCAATTTTATCAGCAGCCTGAACGCTAGCTGAAGAAGCCATAACTAAACCGAGGCCTGCAGCATATAACCACTTTTTCACTATAAACTCCTTCCATCACCCGTTGTGCCATATGGCACATTAAATTACACAAAACACCTGACATGAAAACAATACACGGGCCGAAACCCGTGTATGAGATTTATCATCAGGCCATTGCGATTCTGCTGGACAACTTCTGCCCGGACAGAACGTTACCAGGTTTTACCAATGTTAAACTGGAACTGTTCTGCCTTATCGCCTTCATATTTCTTGACCGGTTGTGCGTAGGAGAAGACCAATGGTCCAAGTGGAGACATCCACTGCAACGCAAGACCCGAAGAAACACGAATGTTACCTGGTTTACTGTAATCAGGAACGCCTGCCGCAATAGTCTGCGGGGTGTTTTCCCAACCTGTATCCCAAACAGTACCGCTGTCCACGAACAGGGAAGTACGCAATGAGTTAGCGTATTTCTCGCTAACAAATGGAGTCGGAACAATCAGTTCAGCACTCAATACTGCCATTGCGTTACCGCCAACTGCGTCGTTTGAGTTATCAATCGGACAGCCGCTGTAAGATGTGTTAGCCGTAGTACATTTGTAGTATGCCGCTTTTGGACCAATGGTGTTCGACTGGAAACCACGAACACTGCTTGAACCACCGGCATAGAAGTTGTCGTAGAACGGCACTTCTTTACCGCCAAGACCGTCTGCGTAACCTGCACGCGCACGGCCCATCAGCACCCAGTCACGATCCTGATTTAGCGGCATATAACTGGTTGAATCAAATGTAATTTTATAATATTCGTTATCAGAACCCGGAACGGTTACTTTACCGTTCAGACTGGCTTTCGTCCCAGATGTCGGGAAGTAGCCACGGTCGAGATTGTTATAACCCCAGCCGAGGTTGGCGAAGAAATCATTCGCACTAAAGTCAGCATCAGCATTGTCACTGGTGGTCACCGGCGGTTTCAGCCCAACAGAGTTCAGATAACGGAACATAGCGATCTGTGGTTCCATATTGGACAGATCGTTGTGTACGTAATCCAGACCCAGGCGCAATGAGTTATTTTCATTGATTGGGAAACCAAGATTACCGCCAATACCATAACTTCTGTTGGTATAGCTGGACAGGTCCGCATCATCAGCTTTGAAGTCGTTATAGAAGATACGACCACCCAGACTTACGCCATCAACGGTGAAGTAAGGGTCAGTGATAGTGAATTCTGCATATGTCTGGTAATCGTTTTTAGTACCGCTGATGCCAACAGAATTACCCGTACCCAGCCAGTTATCCTGCTGGACACCCACCTGGAAGCTGACACCACTCTCAGTACCGTAACCCACACCAAAGTTGAAGCTACCGGTGTTACGTTCTTTCACTTTGTAGACAACATCAACCTGATCAGGCGAACCTGGAACACGCTGCGTATCAACATCAACCGTTTCGAAATAACCCAGACGGTTCAGACGCTCTTTACCTTTATCGACCAGATCGTTGCCCAACCAGGCACCTTCCATCTGACGCATTTCACGGCGCAGTACGCTGTCCTTACTGGTGTCATTACCTTCAAAACGGATATGACGTACATAGAAACGGTTCCCCGCATCAACGTTGATATGCAGTTTGACGGTCTTGTCTGCATCATTAATTTCTGGCTGTGTAGTCACACGCGGATAGGCATAGCCATAACGACCCAGCATCTGCTTGATGTCGTTTTCCATTTTGGTGACTTTGGCGCCGTTATACAGCTCGCCTTTATCAATTTTAGTCAGGCTTTGAACTTCTGCTGAGTGACCCGCCATGCTGCCAGTCACTTCAACGCCAGAAAGTTTGTATTGCTCACCTTCTGTGATGTTCAGCGTAATGTAGATGCCTTTTTTGTCCGGCGTCAGGCTGACCTGAGTCGAATCAATGTTGAAACGGGCATAACCGCGATCCAGATAGAAACTACGCAGGGTTTCAAGGTCACCCGCGAGTTTTTGTTTCTGATATTTACGGTCACCGACCACGTTCCACCATGGCACTTCATCACGCAGCTGGAAGCGTGAAATCAGATCATCGGTCGTAAAGGCATGGTTACCAACAATGTTGATCTGCTGAATTTTGGCAGAAACACCTTCGGTGAAGACCAGCTTCAGATCAACACGGTTACGTGGCAAAGGGGTCACAACCGCTTTTACCGATGCACTGTATTTACCGACGCTGTAATAGAAGTCTTCGAGACCTTTCTCGATGCTGCCGATGGTTGTACGGTCAAGGGCTTCGCCAACACGGACGCCAGAGGCCTCCAGGTTTTGCTTCAGCATGTCATCTTTCACCGATTTGTTACCGGAGAAAGTAATGCTGGCAATAGTTGGACGTTCTTTGACCTGAACAATCAGAGAATTTCCATCGCGCAGGACACGAACATCCTCGAAGTTGCCAGTGGCAAACAATGCACGAATGGTATTACTGATATCATCGTCAGTCACCGTATCACCGACGCGAACCGGCATATTGAGTAACGCCGCACCGACGGCAACTCGCTGCAGGCCTTCGAAATGAATATCTTTCACTACGAAACCGTCTGCACCGTATACGGTGGCGCTGCCAAACAGCAGCGACGCTATGAGCAACTTTTTGATCGCCATCGTTGTTATGCGTTCTTCCTAACCTAATCTCCGGCCTTAAAGACGGGAGAAATCATTGAAAAGTGCAAGCCCCATCAACAACACCAGCAAAACTGAACCAATGCGGTAACTGAAGTCCTGAACTCGCTCGGAAACTGGCCCACCTTTAAGCTTTTCTATTGCGAGAAACAGCAGGTGTCCACCATCTAATACCGGTAATGGGAAGAGGTTGATGATCCCCAGATTGACACTAATGAGTGCCAAAAACGTGAGGTAAGACACCAAACCATATTCAGCTGACATTCCTGCGCCCTGTGCGATGGATATTGGGCCACTCAGATTGTTCAGCTTCACATCTCCGGTAATTAACTTACCCAGCATGCTCACTGTGAGTTTCATCAGTTGCCAGGTTTTATCCCCGGCCTCATAAAACGCCACAAACGGGCCATACTGACGGATTGTTTTATATTCATCAGGCAGCGGTATCACTTTCGGTACCACACCAGCAAAACCCTGTATCTTGCCTTTACCTGCGGACTTCGTGTCCGGCGTCAGTGTTAACGCGACGGGATTCCCCGCCCGCTCAACTTCCAGTGCAATTGGTTTACCCGGATTGTCACGTACCTGTATGACAAACGACTGCCAGCTTTCCAGAATCTGACCATCGACTTTAACGATCCTGTCCCCGGCTTGCAAACCCGCCTTTTGCGCGGCTGAATCTGGCTGCACCTCCTGCAGAACAGATTCTATCTGCGGCCCTCTGGGAATCATACCCAGAGACACCACCGGATCCTGCTTTTCAGGATCAAACTGCCATTGACGCAAATCCAGAGTTTTCTCAACGACCTGGGACGAGCCAAATTGCGCCACATCAACCGTCGTTTGATCATCACCAATTTCGCCGACTAACGCCATACGAACTGAATCCCAATCAGGCGTTTCGATACCCGCAACAGATTTTAGTTCCATTCCGGGTGAAATATTGGATTGTGCGGCAATTGAATTTGCAGTGACATTTGCCACGACAGGACGCACGCTCGGCACGCCGATGACGAAGATCAGCCAGTAAGCAAAAACAGCAAAAATGAAATTGGCGATCGGCCCGGCGCTGATGATAGCAGCGCGCTGCCAGATTTTTTTGTTATTGAAAGATTGGTGGCGGAATTCAGGCGCTACAGCCTCGACGCGCTCGTCGAGCATCTTAACGTAGCCTCCGAGAGGAATGATGGCCAGAACATACTCTGTTCCCTGACGGTCAGTCCGGCGCCATAGCGCGCGTCCAAAACCGACAGAAAAACGTTCGACACGCACACCACAACGACGAGCAACCCAGAAATGGCCGAACTCGTGCACGGTGATAAGCACCCCCAATGCGACGATAAAGGCGGCCAGGCTCCAGAGTATGTTCATCATATGTCTAACTATTCCTTAGGAAACTTCACCGTCACAGACGGATTAATACACTAACAGCATCAGACAGGCGAATACAGGCACCGCAGCCGTCAGGCTGTCGATACGATCCAGTATTCCGCCGTGACCAGGGATCATATGACCACTGTCTTTGATCCCTGCCTCGCGTTTAAACATACTTTCCGTCAGGTCGCCCAGCACAGAAGCCAGCGCGGCAACAACGGAACAAATCAATAAGGTCGACGGTACCACATCAAGTGGTGCATAGCGGCCAAATAGCCAGGCTATGAGGGCTGAAGTCAGAAGACCGCCAGCAAACCCTTCCCAGGTTTTCCCCGGGGATACTTTAGGCGCCAGTTTATGCTTACCAAATAATTTACCAAACAGGTAAGCGCCGGAGTCTGCCCCCCAGACCAGTAGCATCACATATAACAACCACCATGCGCCAGTATGATGATTTTCTGCATAACCGTATTGGCGCAGTGCGACCATACCCCAGAAAAACGGCACAATAGTCAGTATGCCAAAGACTAAGCGCAGCACACGGGAATGGCGCCAGAAGGCTGCCGAAGCAGGATATCCAACCACCAGCACCAATGCCAGACACCACCACGCAAGCGCAGCCCATAATGAGCCTCCGACTTGCAACAGATGCACGCTTTGCTGGTAAGCAGGTATGCTCAGCATCATCGCTGCCAGCAGGAAACCACATAATATAGCCAGCCAGATGCGCTGATTACGGCTTGCAAAACCGGCCAGTTGCCCCCACTCCCACGCTGCCAGCATGCACACAACTAACGTCACGATGGCAAAACCGACAGGCGGTAATAAAAAGAGTGCTGCAATAACAATCGGTATTAAAATCAGAGCTGTGATAATGCGATACTTCAGCAAATGTTCTCCCTAGGACGCATTGGCGCCGATAGGTGTAGTCCCCCCGAAGCGGCGCTCGCGTTGTGCAAAAGCAGTCAGCGCACCTTCAAAGGTATTTTCATCAAAATCAGGCCAGAGGACATCGGTAAAGTAGAGCTCCGCGTAGGCAATTTGCCACAGCAAAAAGTTACTGATCCTATGTTCCCCACCGGTTCTGATCACCAAATCGACGGGTGCCAGTTCGCTCATACAGACCGCTGAATTCAGCAATTCTTCTGTAATCTGTTCTGCCCGCAGCGTGCCGGCTTCAACCTGACCCGCCAGAGTCTTAACGCCTTGAATAATATCCCATCGGCCACCGTAATTCGCGGCAATGTTCAGGGTAAGACCGTCGTTATTTTGAGTCATTGTTTCTGAACGACGAATGCGTTCCTGCAGACGAGCACTAAAGCGACTGACGTCGCCAATGACCCGAAGCCTGACATTATGTTTATGCAAGCTTTTGACTTCACTGTCTAATGCACGGACGAACAACTCCATCAATGCGGAGACTTCCTGGGCCGGACGATTCCAGTTTTCACTACTAAAGGCATAAAGCGTGAGTGCATCAAGGTGATGACTGGCAGCAAAACTTACCGCTTTGCGCACCGACTTCACTCCCGCTTTATGACCGAATACCCTCATTTTACCCTGACGTTTTGCCCAGCGTCCGTTACCGTCCATGATAATGGCAACATGGCGAGGTTGAGAGCAATACATATCAGACATCTGTTGATTTTCGAGGGACATAACGCGTACTCATTTCCTTTTATCAGAACACAGCGGCTTTCTGGCTGGCATAACATTCTTCTGGCTGACGACGCCACAACAGTTAGCTGGCGGCACACCTTTCTGTCGCTGGTGCGACTACACGCGCAAAAAAGCCGTGTCCCCCTTGCAGGCACGGCTTACACTGACAGATCACCGATTCCACCTTTAACACTCAGGCCCTGAAAAGCCAAATCTACTGTCAGTGTGGCGCAGACTATACCATTTCAATGTGATGCTAACAAACTGCTGCATAAGTACAAAAACAGCCTTATAGCGCAAATGTATGAAGTTTCTCACGTGCACTGGCTCTCGCCTGCGCGTCGATCTCCAACACTTCCTCAACAGAATCAGGTTCAGCGCTCACTAACTGCTCCATCACCTGACGATTCAGGCCAGCAATGTCAGTAAAACGAATCTCACCATTGAGGAACGCGGCCACCGAAATTTCATTCGCGGCATTCAGTGCCGTCGTCGCTGCCTGCCCGGTGTTGCTGGCTTCGATAGCCAATTGCAAACAAGGATAACGTGCGTAATCCGGTGCACTGAAAGTCATCGCACCCATTTTACAAAAATCCAACGCTTCGACGTCAGTTCTGACTCTGTGCGGATATGCCATGGCATGCGCAATTGGGGTACGCATATCCGGCGAGCCAAGTTGAGCCAGCACGCTGCCATCGCAATAACGCACCATGGAATGGATCACGGATTGCGGATGGATAATCACTTCCATCTCAGCAGCAGAGGCATTAAACAACCAGCGGGCTTCAATATACTCCAGCCCTTTATTCATCATGGTTGCCGAGTCGACGGAAATTTTACGCCCCATCGACCAGTTGGGATGCGCGCAAGCCTGATCAGGAGTGACATCGCGAAATTTATCCAACGGCAGTTCGCGGAACGGGCCACCGGATCCGGTTAAAATAATGCGGGAGATCCCGTGGCTTTCGAGGGAAGCATATCCCAGCTGTTTTTGAATGGATTCAGGCAAACTCTGGAAAATAGCGTTATGTTCACTGTCGATAGGCAATAGCTGAGACTGACTATGGCGGACAGCGTCCATAAAAATGCGCCCGCAGGTCACCAGCGATTCTTTGTTAGCCAGAAGTACCTGTTTACCTGCGCGGACAGCAGCAAGTGTCGGTAACAAGCCCGCAGCCCCCACGATAGCCGACATCACCTGATCCACATCATCAAGAGCGGCCAGTTCAGTCGCCGCATCGGGTCCGGAAAGCACCTCGGTACGGCTTCCCTGTTCAGCCAGAATGGCTCTCAGCGCACGGGCAGAAGATTCATCCGCCATCGAAGCATAGGCAGGGTGAAACTCAAGACACTGCTGCGCCATAACGTCAACATTGCGCCCTGCAACCAGTGCTTTAACGGAGAAATCGTCAGGGTTAGACCGGACAACGGAAAGCGTGCTGGTGCCGACAGACCCTGTCGAACCAAGAATAGTCATTTGTTTCATGAAAATGCCCGGGATAGCGCTCGTAAATTCGGAAAGTGCACAGTCTGAAACCTCTTATCTGGCTTGTCCATGAGATTGTTCGAACAGGTAAAAAATTTAAAGCCCGATAAAAGACAAAGCGCCGCAATTGCGGCGCTTTGGAAGAAATTCAAGCCGGATTAGAACTCCATTAACTCGGCTTCTTTCTCGCTCAGAGCAACGTCGATTTTCTTGATGAAAATATCAGTCAGTTTCTGAATATCGTCCTGGGAACGGCGATCTTCGTCTTCGCTGATTTCTTTATCTTTCAACAGTGCTTTGGTTTTATCGTTCGCATCGCGGCGGACGTTACGGACAGAGACACGGCCCTGCTCTGCTTCGCCACGCACCACTTTGATCAAGTCTTTACGACGTTCTTCGGTCAGCGCTGGCAATGGAACACGAATTGTCGCGCCTGCAGAAGACGGGTTCAGACCCAAATCAGAGGTCATGATCGCTTTTTCAACAGCAGCGCTGATAGAGCGGTCAAAAACAGAGATTGCCAGAGTACGGGAATCTTCCACCGTCACCTGTGCCAGCTGACGCAGAGGCGTTGCTGAACCGTAGTATTCCACCATGATGCCATCCAGGATGCCCGGAGATGCACGGCCGGTACGGATTTTGCTGATATGCGTTTTGAATGATTCAACGCATTTTTCCATGCGAATTTCAGCGTCTTTTTTGATTTCGTTAATCACGTTGTGAACCTTTGAAAGCTGATTACCTGGCAGACCATAACATCAGTATAGTCCGTGAATACTCATGCCAGCAGAGGCTGGCTGAACGTAATGTTCAATTGTGAAGGATCACTCCGCTTTAGAAATCAGCGTTCCTTCATTTTCACCCATCACCACGCGACGCAGTGCACCAGGCTTATTCATGTTGAAAACGCGAATTGGCAGATTGTGATCGCGGGCCAGCGTGAAGGCCGCCAGATCCATCACTTTCAATTCCTGTTCCAACACTTCCTGATAGGTCAGTGTTTCGTAGAGTGTCGCTTCCGGATTTTTCACCGGGTCGGCAGAATATACGCCGTCAACTTTGGTCGCTTTTAATACCACATCAGCTTCGATTTCGATCCCGCGCAGACACGCTGCTGAGTCAGTGGTAAAGAAAGGATTGCCGGTACCGGCGGAGAAAATCACCACACGGTTATGACGCAGCAAGCTGATGGCTTCTGCCCAGCTGTAATTATCACAAACACCGTTCAAAGGGATTGCAGACATCAGGCGTGCGTTAACATAGGCGCGGTGTAATGCATCACGCATTGCCAGGCCATTCATGACAGTCGCCAGCATACCCATATGGTCGCCTACAACACGATTCATGCCCGCCTGTGCCAGACCCGCGCCACGGAACAAGTTACCGCCGCCGATCACAACACCTACCTGAATGCCGAGTTCGACCAGCTCTTTTACTTCCTGAGCCATGCGATCTAATACACTCGCGTCGATACCAAAACCTTCACTACCCTGCAGGGCTTCGCCACTGAGTTTGAGCAGGATACGTTGATAAACGGGTTTCGCATTGGTAGCCATGGTGTCTGTCCTAGAAGCAATGTGTCTTAATGGATAGTCAGTCTTTACATCATAGCGCTGTCTGAATGACATTCACGCACAATGTAATAGGAATTTGGGGCTGGATAAAACGGAACCGCCCTTTCGCAGCGGTTCCATTTTAGGGTGTATCAGATACTGATTAAGACTGTTTAGTCATTGCTGCAACTTCAGCAGCAAAGTCAGTCTCAACTTTCTCGATACCTTCGCCCACTTCGAAGCGGATGAAGTTAGTCACGTCAGCGCTATGTTCTTTCAGAACCTGACCCACAGTTTTGCTTGGGTCGATAACGAAAGGCTGACCAGTCAGAGAAACTTCGCCGGTGAATTTCTTCATGCGGCCTTCAACCATTTTCTCTGCAATCTCTTTTGGCTTGCCAGACTGCATCGCGATGTCCAGCTGAACCTGGTACTCTTTTTCTACCACTTCGGCAGACACATCTTCAGGCTTAACGAATTCTGGTTTGCTTGCTGCAACGTGCATAGCAATTTGCTTAACCAGTTCTTCATCAGCGCCTTTAGCAGCAATCAGAACGCCGATACGAGCGCCGTGCAGGTAGCTGCCCAACACGTCGCCTTCAAGGATTTGAACGCGGCGAATGTTGATGTTCTCACCGATTTTAGCAACCAGCTGAATACGTTCTTCTTCGAACTGAGCTTTCAGGACTTCAACGTCAGTCACTTTGCCTGCAACAGCAGCGTCCAGTACTTTGTCAGCGAAAGCCTGGAAACCAGCATCTTTAGCCACGAAGTCAGTCTGGCAGTTAACTTCCAGAATCACGCCGAAGTTACCTTCGATTTTGGTTTTGATCACGCCGTCAGCAGCTACGTTGCCTGCTTTTTTCGCCGCTTTGATCGCGCCAGATTTACGCATGTTTTCAATTGCCAGCTCGATGTCGCCGTTAGCTTCAACCAGAGCTTTCTTACAATCCATCATGCCAGCGCCAGTACGTTCGCGCAGTTCTTTTACCAGGGCAGCGGTAATATCAGCCATTGTATTTTCCTCGATTATCTCAGTGCAAAAAGGGTTTTTGCGGTGAGATATTTCTCGCATTTAAGATAAGCAAAGGGGGCCAATAAAGGCCCCCTAACCAACATATTTCAATACCTGGTTAATAAGGGCTCTGCTGAGCTTGCCTTATTATTCAGCTTCTACGAAGCTTTCTTCTGCCTGAACAGCCAGATCTTGCGAACGGCCTTCACGAACAGTGGCAGCAACAGCGCTCAGGTACAGATTTACTGCACGGATTGCGTCATCGTTACCTGGGATAACAAAGTCAACGCCATCCGGATCGGAGTTGGTATCAACAATGGAGAATACCGGGATACCCAGGTTGTTAGCTTCTTTGATTGCAATGTGTTCGTGATCAGCATCGATAACGAACAGAGCATCAGGAAGACCACCCATATCCTTGATACCACCCAGGCTGTTTTCCAGCTTAGCCAGTTCACGAGTACGCATCAGCGCCTCTTTCTTGGTCAGCTTCTCGAAGGTGCCGTCCTGAGACTGAATTTCCAGATCTTTCAAACGTTTGATGGACTGACGAACTGTTTTCCAGTTAGTCAGCATGCCGCCCAACCAGCGATGGTTCACGAAGAACTGGTCGCAGTTGTGTGCAGCTTCTTTTACCGCTTCGCTTGCTGCGCGTTTAGTACCAACGAACAGGATCTTACCTTTACGGGAGGAGATCTTCTGCAACTCAGCCAGAGCTTCGTTGAACATTGGAACAGTTTTCTCAAGGTTGATGATGTGAACCTTGTTACGAGCGCCGAAGATGAATGGCTTCATTTTCGGGTTCCAGTAACGGGTTTGGTGACCGAAGTGAACACCGGCCTTGAGCATGTCGCGCATGGAAACAGTTGCCATGATAAAACCTCTATTAAGTAGTTGGGGTTATGCCTCCACGTATCCCATACAACCGACCCTGCAGAACGAATTCCCAAGGCACCCCGGCGTATGTGTCGATACGTGTGTGTTATTACTTACGTTAATAAGTACACAATGAGTGATTTTGGCTTTAATCCCTCAGAGTCGTAAGACCCAGAGCGGATTGCCGGCGCGCTTTATACCATAAATAACGGCCCGGCAGCAACTTTTGTTCACCGGATTGCTTCCCGGGAAATGATAGTTTGGCAGCAAATATCAGGGCTGATACCATAAGCCACAGCTAATTATTGACGACATCGGTGTAGAAATAAAGCACACCTGATGCACAGAACCCGCAGGACAACACATGGCTATTTCAATCAAAACCCCTGAAGACATCGAAAAAATGCGCGTTGCTGGCCGTCTGGCCGCGGAAGTGCTGGAAATCATTGAGCCTTTCGTTAAACCGGGCGTCAGCACCGGCGAGCTGGATCGCATTTGCGCCGATCACATCGTGAACAAGCAACAGGCGGTTTCTGCCTGCCTGGATTACCACGGCTTCCCGAAATCTGTCTGTATTTCCGTTAACGAAGTGGTGTGCCACGGTATTCCGAGCGAAGACAAAATTTTGAAAGATGGCGACATCGTCAACATTGATGTCACGGTCATTAAGGATGGTTTCCATGGTGACACCTCCAAAATGTTCATCGCGGGTAAACCGACGATTCTGGGTGAGCGTCTTTGCCGTATCACGCAGGAAAGCCTGTATATCGCACTGCGCCTGATCAAGCCAGGTATCCGCCTGCGCACGTTGGGTAAAGAGATCCAGAAGTTCGTTGAAGCCGAGAAATTCTCTGTGGTACGCGAATATTGCGGTCACGGCATCGGTGAGGGTTTCCACGAGGAGCCTCAGGTACTGCATTACGATGCGGATGACGGCGGTGTTGTGCTTCAGGCGGGTATGGCGTTTACCGTTGAACCGATGGTCAACGCAGGCGATTACCGTATCCGCACCATGAAAGACGGCTGGACAGTAAAAACTAAAGATCGCAGCTTGTCGGCTCAGTACGAGCATACTATTGTGGTGACAGATAACGGTTGTGAAATTATGACGCTGCGTAAGGATGACACCATTCCGGCTATCCTGACGCACGACTAAACAGTCACCCGCTCTGCGGAGAGGGTATAAATCTGTGAATCAAGCCGGCGAAAGCCGGTTTTTTTTATCTTTCACGTTTATTGGTCTCTCACGTGTAGGGCTGCGCACCCATGATTGAAAACTTCCCGGCTGAAAAGAGCGTACTACTGCAAACCACGCAGGATCTCGCCCGTACTTTTCCGCTACAACCGGCCTCCCCTTCTGTCTATCCGGACGACGATTTAAACCGTCAGAGCCTGAAACAGCATATGGAACAGTTTCAGGCATGGCTGGCGGATGCCTTCAATGCCGGGCAACAGGCTGAAGAACTGGTAGACGCACGGACGCATTACATCGATCAGCTGTTACAGCGTCTGTGGACCTTCTACGGCTTCGACAATATTCCGGAAACCGCGATGGTGGCCGTAGGCGGCTACGGGCGCGGCGAATTGCATCCTTTATCGGATATCGATGTTCTGGTGCTCAGCCAGAAACGGCTTAACGATGAACAGGCATTGCGCATCGGTGAACTGATTACCTTGCTGTGGGACGTTAAGCTGGAAGTCGGACACAGCGTGCGTACGCTGGAAGAATGTCTGCTGGAAGGATTGGCTGATTTAACCGTAGCCACCAACCTGATCGAATCCCGCCTGATCTGCGGCGATGTCGCGCTGTTTCTCAGTATGCAGAAACACATTTTCAGCGACGGATTCTGGCCTTCGCCAAACTTCTTCCGCGCCAAAATTGATGAACAAAATGAACGCCATCTGCGTTATCACGGCACCAGTTATAACCTTGAGCCAGATATCAAAAGCAGCCCCGGCGGCCTGCGCGACATTCACACCATTTTATGGGTAGCCCGTCGTCATTTTGGCGCCACATCGCTGGACGA
Organism: Rahnella sp. RcJ3; assembly: GCF_009498575.1. NCBI lineage: Bacteria > Pseudomonadati > Pseudomonadota > Gammaproteobacteria > Enterobacterales > Yersiniaceae > Rahnella > Rahnella sp. RcJ3. The sequence goes on along the minus strand of NZ_QSNX01000020.1, from coordinate 34,649 downwards.
AATGGTGGCCTTTGGTTTTCTGACCAAAGCTGAGCGCAACGAACTGCTGGAATGTCAGAGTTTCCTGTGGCGAATCCGTTTTGCCCTGCATTTGCTGCTGCCCCGCTACGACAACCGTCTGCTGTTCGACCGCCAGCAAAGTGTGGCGCAATTGCTGCAATATCAGGGCGAAGGCAATCAGCCCGTCGAACGCATGATGAAAGATTTCTACCGCATGACCCGCCGGGTCGGCGAGCTGAATCAGATGTTATTGCAGTTGTTCGATGAAGCGATTCTGGCCATCGGCCCGAATGAAAAACCACGGCCGCTCGATGAAGATTTCCAACTGCGTGGCGATCTGATTGATCTGCGGGACAGCACGCTCTTTGACCGCCGTCCGGAAACTATCATCAGCATGTTCCACCTGATGGTGCGCCATCGCGAAATCAAAGGGATTTACTCCACCACCGTCCGCCTGCTGCGCCATGCCCGTCGACATCTCAAAGAGCCGCTATGCATGATCCCGCAGGCGCGCGAAATGTTTATGTCGATCCTGCGCCATCCGGGCGCCGTGTCACGCGCGCTGGTGCCTATGCACCGCCACAGCGTGCTGTGGGCATATATGCCGCAATGGGGGCAGATCGTCGGGCAGATGCAATTCGACTTGTTCCACGCGTACACAGTCGATGAACATACCATTCGCGTGCTGCAAAAACTTGAAAGCTTTGCTCACGAAGAAACCCGGCCGAAACATCCACTCTGTGTGGAGCTGTATCCGCGGCTGCCACAGCCTGAACTGTTGCTGATGGCCGCCCTGTTCCACGATATTGCCAAAGGCCGCGGTGGTGATCACTCGATTCTCGGCGCGCAGGATGTGCTGGAATTTGCCGAACTGCACGGGCTGAATTCCCGTGAAACCCAGTTGGTCTCGTGGCTGGTTCGCTGTCACTTGCTGATGTCAGTGACGGCACAGCGCCGCGATATTCAGGATCCTAATGAAATCCAGCAGTTCGCCGCAGAAATGCAGACCGAAGTTCGCCTGCGCTATCTGGTCAGCCTGACCGTGGCGGATATCTGTGCCACCAATGAAACCCTGTGGAACAGCTGGAAACAAAGCCTGATACGCGAACTGTATTTTGCCACCGAAAAGCAATTGCGCCGCGGCATGCAAAATACGCCGGATCTTCGCGAGCGCGTGCGTCATCACCGCCTTCAGGCGCTGGCATTGCTGCGTATGGATAATATTGATGAAGAAGCGCTGCACCGTATCTGGAGCCGCTGCCGGGCAGATTATTTCCTGCGCCATTCACCCAATCAACTGGCATGGCACGCAAGACACCTGCTGGAACATGACTCCACCAAACCGCTGGTGCTGGTCAGCCGTCAGGCAACGCGCGGCGGGACCGAGATATTTATCTGGAGCCCTGACCGACCGTATCTGTTTGCCACCGTCGCCGGTGAGCTGGACAGGCGTAACCTGAGCATTCATGACGCGCAGATTTTCACCAATCGCGACGGCATGGCGATGGATACTTTCATTGTACTGGAACCGGACGGCAGCCCGCTGGCGCAAGACCGGCATGAAGCCATTCGTTACGCGCTGGAACAGTCGATGACGCAGGCTTATCAGCCGCCGCGTGCGCGACGTCCTTCGCCGAAACTGCGTCATTTCAGCGTGCAGACCGAAGTCAGTTTCCTGCCGACGCATACCGACCGCCGGACGTATATGGAACTGGTGTCGCTGGATCAACCCGGTCTGCTGGCACGCGTCGGGGAAGTCTTCTCTGATCTCGGCCTGTCGCTGCACGGTGCGCGCATCTCGACCATCGGCGAACGCGTAGAGGACTTATTTATTCTGGCAAATGGCGAGCGTCGTGCGCTGGATAAGCAAACTCGCCAGGAAATCACACGCCGGTTAACTGAGGCACTCAACCCTGGCGATAAAATGTGATACAAGTACCACTATCTTTTAAAACCAATTCAGGAAAGAGAACAGGATGCAGCAACTACAAACCGTTATTGAACAAGCCTTCGAGCGCCGTGCAGACATTACTCCGGCTAACGTTGACAGCGTAACGCGCGACGCTATCACTGAAGTTATCAGCAAAATCGACAGCGGCGAATTGCGCGTTGCTGAGAAGATTGATGGCGAATGGGTGACGCATCAGTGGCTGAAGAAAGCGGTACTGCTCTCGTTCAGAATCAATGACAACCAGGTGATGGAAGGCGGTGAAAGCCGTTACTTCGATAAAGTGCCCATGAAATTCGCTGACTACGATGAAGCGCGTTTCCAGCGTGAAGGTTTCCGCGTGGTGCCACCTGCTGCCGTGCGTAAAGGCGCATTCATTGCACGCAACACCGTGCTGATGCCTTCTTATGTCAACATCGGCGCTTACGTTGATGAAGGCACCATGGTTGATACCTGGGCGACTGTCGGTTCTTGTGCGCAGATCGGTAAAAACGTTCATCTGTCCGGTGGCGTAGGTATCGGCGGCGTTCTGGAGCCACTTCAGGCGAACCCGACTATCATCGAAGACAATTGCTTCATCGGCGCGCGTTCAGAAATCGTTGAAGGCGTGATCGTGGAAGAAGGCTCGGTGATTTCCATGGGTGTTTACATCGGCCAGAGCACCAAAATCTATGACCGTGAAACTGGTGAAGTGCATTACGGCCGCGTACCAGCGGGCTCCGTAGTGGTTTCCGGCAACCTGCCTTCTAAAGACGGTAAATACAGCCTGTACTGCGCTGTCATCGTCAAGAAAGTAGATGCGAAAACTCTGGGCAAAACCGGCCTGAATGAGTTATTGCGCACAATCGACTAAACTTAAAAATAGCGGGTATTGTTTTAAAAAATAACCCGCTATTTTTTTATCTTCTAAACGGCAAACTGTGCAATTAATCAATGATTAAAGCCGCCGTTCAGTTCATCATGACACTCTGATTTTCTCCTAAACGAAGGTGGCGCTATGTATGACAATCTGAAAAGCCTGGGCATTAATAATCCCGACGATATTGATCGTTACAGCCTGCGTCAGGAGGCCAATAACGATATTCTGAAGATCTATTTCCGCAGAGATAAAGGCGAGTTTTTTGCTAAAAGCGTGAAGTTTAAATACCCGCGCCAGCGTAAAACCATCGTTGCCGATAATGCCGGTCAGGGTTATAAAGAAATTCATGAGATCAGCCCAAATCTGCGCTATGTGATTGATGAGCTGGATCAAATCTGTCAGCGTGATCAGGTAGAAGTGGATCTGAAACGTAAAATTCTGGATGACTTACGCCATCTTGAATCTGTCGTGGCGAATAAAATTTCTGAGATTGAATCTGATCTGGAAAAACTCACCAACGGCCGCTGATAAATTCCGGTCAGAAGATGTGAATACAAAAAAGGTCAGGCGTTTGCCTGACCTTTTTATTTCTTGCGCGCAGAACGGCAAAGGGTGTGACGTTATTTAAGCAACTGTCCCCATTTTTCCACCCACGGAATCGCAACGGTTTCCGGTTCGGCAGTTTCCATGGCGTCAATTTCCAGCATTTCGCCAATGCGCGATGCGCCTTGTTCCTGCAATAAATCATCCAGCTTATGGCCGCCGCCACAGAAATGATCGTAGCTGATATCACCCAGCGCAATCATGCCGTAACGCAACTCCGGCTGATAGCCCACGGTGTCACGGATGGCGACATACAAAGGCGCTATGCTGTCCGGCAAATCCCCCTGACCGGTAGTCGACGTCACAATCAGCACAAAGTGATGACGGTAATATTGCCAGGCTTCAAGCGTGCCTTCTTCAAACAGTTTCACGTCATGACCCTGGCCTTTCAGCACGGTTTCCGCTTCCTCTGCCACCAGTAACGCATTGCCGTATACCGTACCGACAAAAATTCCGACTTCTGCCATGGGTTTCACTCCTGTGTGATGCCAATATTTCAATCAAAGGGACTAAATTTGTGCACTATCCTGACGGCAAGTTTCTGCAAACTCAACCCTTTCAAGCTCAGGGATTTTTCCCTGCCAGCCAAACTGTGTCACCACATTTTGCCAGCGATGATCCCAGCGCGCCTGAATCGACAACGGCTCACCCGTAACCGGATGAGGCAATTGCATATGACTGGCGTGCAGCATCAGCCCGGAACAGCCGAAATGCTGCGTCATACCCCGGTTTTGCTTTAAATCACCGTGCGCACTGTCTCCGATTATCGGGTGACGCAGATGCGACATATGCCTGCGCAGCTGATGTTTACGACCGGTTTCTGGTTTCAGTTCAACCAGGCTATAACGCGCCGTATCATAACGACCAACAGCCACGGGCATCTCGACCTGAGCCACCACGCGATAATGCGTGACCGCAGGCTGTGGCGCTTTATCCGGACTGGCAAACTTATCGGCGATTTTATCAAGCTCTTCCGTCAGCGCGTAATCGAGGGTACCGTCTTGCGGCACATACCCGCGAACCACGGCATGATACATCTTGCTCATCTGGTTATTTTCAAACTGCTGCGACAGTAAACGCGCCACGTCACTGGACAGTGCCAGCAGCAAAACGCCGGATGTCGGCTTATCCAGCCGGTGAACAGTAAACACATGCTGACCAATCTGATCACGCAATGTTTGCATCACAAACACCGTTTCATGGCGGTCCAGCCAGCTGCGATGAACCAGCATACCCGCAGGTTTATTTACTGCGATCAGATGTTCGTCCTGATACAAAATTTCCAGCATGTCAGTCTTCTATGTTCAGCAAATCGTCGAGGCGTTGCAGCTGAGTCAGCAAACGGAGTGCTTCAGGCATCGCCACTTCAAAATAGGGGGTGATAGCAAAACGGGTTGGCATTGGTGCCTGGGCCTCCAGCAACGCGTACATACGGGGAACCAGCACCCATTGGAGCCATTGTTCAGCAGACAGGGTATCCACTGAAAACGGCTCTTTGCTTTCAAAGGCTTCCGCTTCCGGCGGCGTGGCGTGCCACAATTTTTCATCACGCATGACCTGCTCGATATCTTCTAAAATCTGGCGAACCTGGTTTTCTATATTCATCAATGACTCTCTTCGTTCATGGCCCCGGGCAGCCTCCGCTGGGGGGCGCAAAGCATAACATTGAAGGACTGATGCCCCAACTTTCTGCATCCTATCCAATTTATCTATCCAACCATAAGTTTTTCGTGGTAGCGATAAACGCCCGTTACGGGCAAACTACCGCCACTTTTTTCTTTACAGATCTGTCCACATGTCCGCACAACACATTCAAAAAGCACACGCAACACCGGCAAAAGCCATGCTGGCCTCCGTCACCGGCTACGCCATGGACGGATTTGATTTATTGATCCTCGGTTTCATGCTCCCGGCTATTACCAGCGAATTTGGTTTGTCTTCCTCACAAAGTGGTTCGCTGGTGACCTGGACCCTGATTGGTGCCGTACTGGGCGGCGTCATTTTCGGACCTATCAGCGATCGTTTCGGCCGCATCCGGGTACTGACCTTCACCATTCTGATGTTCTCCCTCTTCACCGGTTTATGCGCTTTCGCACAAGGGTACTGGGATTTACTGATCTATCGCACTCTGGCTGGTGTCGGCCTGGGCGGTGAATTTGGTATCGGCATGGCGCTGATTGCAGAAGCGTGGCCGGCGGAAAAACGTAACCGCGCCTCGGCCTATGTCGGCATGGGCTGGCAGCTCGGCGTGCTAATGGCCGCCTTCCTGACACCGATGCTGTTGGGCATTATCGGCTGGCGCGGCATGTTCCTGGTCGGACTGTTACCGGCGCTGGCCTCTTTCCTTATCCGCCGCACAATGGGCGAACCGGAAGCCTTCGTAAAACACACTGCCAGCAATAATGATGGCTCACTGTTTAGCCGCATTAAGTTACTGTTCCGCGATAAAGTCACGACCAAAGCCAGTATCGGCATTCTGATCCTGTGCTCTGTTCAGAACTTTGGTTATTACGGGCTGATGATCTGGATGCCGAGTTATCTGTCGAAAAACTTTGGCTTCTCACTGACCAAATCTGGCCTGTGGACCGCCGTGACGGTTGTCGGTATGACCTTCGGCATCTGGCTGTTCGGCATGTTGTCGGATCGTTTCCCGCGCTGGAAAATCTTCCTGATTTATCAGATTGGCGCTGTCGTGATGGTGGTGTGTTACGCGCAGTTGTCTGACCCGACGCTGATGTTGTTCGCAGGCGCGCTGATGGGGATGTTCGTGAATGGCATGATTGGCGGTTACGGCGGCCTGATTTCCGATCTCTATCCGGTACGTGTCCGGGCGACGGCCCAGAATCTGTTATTTAATCTCGGACGTGGCGTCGGTGGTTTTGGCCCGCTGGTGATTGGAATGCTGGTGGCACAGGTGTCATTTACCGCAGCAATTACCTTGCTGGCCGCGATTTATCTGCTGGATATTTTTGCCACTTTATTCCTGTTGCCGAAAAAGCAGGGGCAGGATGATGTCTTGGGGGCGATCGGCTGAGGAATGGCTGGCGCTTTGGGCTGGAAGGAAGATTTTACAGAAGTAATTTTTATAGACATAAAAGTTGGGGGCACTGTTTTCACAGTGCCCCCGGTTCGTTTTATAGCAATCCAGCTACCTGAGTGCTCCCTGCTCAATCCCTGAAAACTTTTCCTGCGGTTATCCTAACCGGCTGTCCTTTGCATCGTCCAACTTTCATCCTGACGGTCTGTCCTAAGTCATCCTGACTGATGTCCCTTGGTCATCTGTGACCCGCTCAGCTTCCTTTGTGAGCTCTCTTCTCCGTCCTGGAGGTGTCCCTGGTTTCGTCCTGAAACATCCTGGCATAATCCGATGCCGTCCTGACTCTTCCTGAGCCGTCCCCTTTTTTATGAATCAGCCATCATCCTGATGTTCTGCTTCATGCTTCCTTAGTGCCTGACTAGAATCGTTGATTTCGGCCTTGGGAGCAAGGCAGGCTGTAAGCCAACCTCAGCGGGCGTAAGCCGTCTCACAACCAATAAATCAACCAACTAATTGATTTTATTTATGAAAATTATTTTAACCAGGAAGTAATTAAGTCAAATTAGCGAGATCTCTTACAGCCTTTGTGAGAGATCTCTCACACGCTTGTGAGCCATTTGTGCTCTGCGGGATGGGTCGTTCAGATGATGTTGCTCAGGCGGGACAAACAGCGGTCAGCATTGTAAGGAATTCTGATAACGATGGCGAGAGTATAGTTCGTTTTTTACTGCCGAACTGTTCCAGCACGACATTACCGGTCACATTGCATAACGAAACCAGATCCAGCTCGGAATCTGTGGTCGCCAGAAAAAGGGTAGGTGTCAGCTTCAGCCTCTTTTGCGTGACCAGATGCCCGATCAGATTTTCCTGCAAACGGGTGAAATCTTCCTGGCTCCAGACCTGCAACAACGTCAGCGGATTTCCCTGCCAGCTGGCGGTCATGTCCCCTGCATACTGTGTCGTGTAAAACTCATGCGCCTCAGGACGCAACTGTAATTCCAGCGCCCGTTCTACATTTTGCAAGGTCGCATCAGGGGTAAACGTCTGTGTTAGCCAGAAGACCTTGTCTTCATCTGTTTTGACCACGCACGGCGAATCCACACCAAAAAGGGCTTCACTGGCGGGCGGCATGCCGGTTTCCTGTTGCCAGAGATCGACATAACGTTGAGTAAATTCACGCAATGCTACAGAAACTTCAGACTCCATAATTCTCTCATCTTCCGGTAAGGCTGGGGTAAACTAGGGATTATTCTCTATTGTACCTATTTCGTAAGGTGACAGCATGTCCTCATATCAGGATAACCCCGCCCTGGCGCAACTGACGCTGGGTAAAAGTACGGCTTATGTCGATCAATACGACGCGTCTTTATTGCAGGCCGTTCCGCGCAGCATGAACCGTGAACCGCTGGGTTTATATCCGGACAACTTACCGTTTCATGGCGCAGATATCTGGACGCTGTATGAACTGTCGTGGCTCAATGCCAAAGGCCTGCCGCAGGTTGCCGTGGGTGAAATCAGTCTGAATGCCAACAGCCAGAATCTGATCGAATCCAAAAGCTTCAAGCTCTATCTGAACAGCTTCAACCAGACCGTTTTCGCGGACTGGCAGGCGGTCAAGGAAACATTAACCCGTGATTTAAGCGCCTGCGCGCAAGGCGAAGTCACGGTGAGCGTCAGCCGTCTGTCTGAGATTGAAGGTTCAGCGGTTGGGCATTTTGACGGTGTTTGCATCGATGAGCAGGATATTGAGATCGACAGTTACGAGTTCAGCACGGATTATCTGGCCAATGCTAAAGGTGCTGAGATCGTTGAAGAGTCGCTGGTCAGTCATCTGCTGAAATCCAACTGCCTGATCACCCATCAGCCAGACTGGGGTTCCGTTCAGGTCCAATATCGCGGCCCGAAAATCGACCATGAAGCGCTGCTGCGTTACCTGGTTTCTTTCCGCCATCACAATGAATTCCACGAACAATGCGTTGAACGCATCTTTAATGATTTGCTGCGTTTCTGCCAGCCGGAAAAGCTTGCCGTTTATGCGCGCTATACACGCCGCGGTGGTCTGGACATCAATCCATGGAGATCCAACTTCCCGTTTGAACCTGCAACCGCGCGACTTGTCAGACAATAATGCGAGACGTTGCTCAAGAACTGAGCTAACGCTCTGTCAGCATTGGTAAAAGCCTGATGACGGGGTTACTGTTAAATCGCGTACGGCGCAAAAAATATGATCCGAAAAATCATGCGCCGCAATCAGGTAGCAGAAAGAATCACTGCACCCGTTGGTGTCAAGGAGCAACTTTGATTACACATATCAGCCCGTTAGGCTCAATGGATTTGTTGTCTCAGCTGGAAGTCGACATGCTCAAACGTACTGCGAGCAGCGACCTCTATCGTCTTTTCCGAAATTGTTCACTGGCCGTGCTTAACAGCGGCAGCCAGACTGACAGCAGTAAAGAGCTTCTCGACCGTTACGAAAGCTTTGATATCAATGTGCTGCGCAGAGAGCGTGGCGTGAAACTGGAACTGGTAAACCCACCGGAAGACGCATTTGTGGATGGCCGGATTATCCGCTCATTACAGGCCAACCTGTTTGCTGTACTGCGCGATATTCTGTTCGTGAGCGGGCAAATTGACAACGCCGGTCGTTTTCAGCACCTGAATACCAAAAACTCAGCGCATCTGACCAATCTGGTGTTCTCTATCTTACGCAATGCCCGCGCCCTGCATCTGGATGAAGATCCGAACATGGTGGTTTGCTGGGGCGGACATTCAATTAATGAAATTGAATATCAGTATGCCCGTAACGTCGGCAGTCAGCTGGGTCTGCGTGAACTGAACATTTGTACCGGCTGTGGCCCGGGCGCAATGGAAGCCCCGATGAAAGGCGCCGCCGTCGGCCACGCGCAACAGCGCTACAAAGCCGGCCGCTTTATCGGCATGACAGAACCGTCGATTATTGCTGCTGAGCCGCCTAATCCACTGGTCAACGAACTGATCATCATGCCGGATATCGAAAAACGGCTTGAGGCGTTCGTGCGCATTGCGCACGGGATCATTATCTTCCCTGGCGGTGTAGGTACCGCAGAAGAATTACTGTATCTGCTGGGCATTCTGATGGATCCGGAAAACAGCGATCAGGTTTTACCGCTGATCCTCACCGGCCCGAAAGAAAGCGCGGATTACTTCCACGTTCTTGATGCCTTCATTAAAGAAACGCTGGGTGAAGAAGCCTGTAAGTTCTACACCATCATCATCGACGATCCGACAGAAGTCGCCCGTCAGATGAAACGCGCCATGCCGCTGGTGAAAGAAAACCGTCGTAACAGCGGAGATGCCTACAGTTTCAACTGGTCGATTCGCATTGCGCCCGATTTGCAGCACCCGTTCGAACCGAATCATGAAAACATGGCGAACCTGAATCTTTATCCTAACCAGCCACCGCAGGAACTGGCCGCCGCACTGCGCCGCGCCTTCTCCGGTATTGTGGCCGGTAACGTGAAAGAATTTGGGATCCACGCCATCGAAAAACATGGTCGCTTCAAGCTGCACGGCGATCCGGCTTTAATGAAAAAAATGGACAGCCTGCTGCAAGGTTTCGTCGCCCAGCACCGTATGAAATTGCCGGGCAGCGCATATATTCCTTGCTATGAGATTTGTGCCTGACCGACCGATCACACGGCAAGTCACACTTCTAAAGCAGATCTAAGGGCGACGCGAGTCGCCTTTATTATGGAGATTAACATGGCAATACATCTGCTGATTATTGATGCCCTGAACCTGATCCGCCGTATCCATGCGGTTCAGGGTTCGCCTTGTCTGATTACCTGCCAGAACGCCATAGGTCAGCTGATTCAGCATACTCAGCCCACACATGCCGTTGCCGTATTTGACGAAGATGACCGGGCAGACAGTTGGCGTCATCAGTGTCTGCCCGACTACAAAGCCGGGCGCTCACCAATGCCAGATAATCTGGTTGCGGAAATGCCCAGCCTGAAAGCCGGTTTTGAAGGGCTAGGCATTGCCTGCTGGCATTCTGCAGGTAATGAAGCAGACGACCTGGCGGCAACACTGGCCGCGAAAGTGTCATCCGGCGGCCATCAGGTCACCATCGTTTCAACCGATAAAGGGTACTGTCAGTTACTGGCACCCAATATTCAGATCCGCGATTACTTCCAGAAACGCTGGCTGGATATGCCGTTTGTTCAGGAAACGTTTGGCGTATTGCCACAGCAACTCACCGATTACTGGGGTCTGGCCGGGATCAGCAGCAGTAAAATCCCGGGAGTGCCGGGAATAGGCCCGAAGACGGCGGTCACGTTACTGACGCAGACCGGATCGCTGGATGAGCTTTACGACAATCTGGAAGGCGTGCCGGAAAAATGGCGTAAAAAACTCGAAGAGCACCGTGAACTGGCGTATGCCTGCAAACGTGTATCAACGCTGCAAACCGACGTCGCGCTGGATGGCAATTTGCAGCAACTGCGCTTGCCATAAAAAAGCACTTCTCAAACGCAAGTGCTCAGGAAGGATACTCTGAATAATTTGAATTGCAGGCAGGTGGCAAGTAAGTGATTCGGGCTAACGCACGCAGCCAACGCCCCTGCAGTTCAAAGTATGACGAGTATCAGCGATCACGCTCGTCGCGACGTCCGCCAATAGCCGACCAGAAACGGCGGATATGCACGGTGACTTCTTCGCGATCGTGATAAAGCTGCTTCGCGAAGATCTCGGCATTCACGCCATTTTCTTTCAGACGTTCGTCGATGCGTTCAAGAATATTAGAGACCTCTTCGTAACGCTTTTTCATCGGCAACTTCAGGTTAAAGATCGCCTCACGGCACCAGCCGTTGACCAGCCAGTCACACATCAGCGCAGCCACTTTAGCCGGTTTTTCGACCATGTCACACACCAGCCAGTAGTTCTTAGTGCTGGTGGATTTGTAACGGAAGCCGTCTTCACGCAGATGAATCACCTGACCGGTTTCCATCAGGCTGGGTGCCATCGGACCGTTGTCGACAGCCGTGACCATCATGCTGCGTTGTGTCAGCTGATACGTCCAGCCGCCAGGACACGCGCCTAAATCCACCGCGTACATGCCACTTGCCAGACGTTCATCCCACTCATCAGCCGGAATAAAGACATGGAAAGCTTCTTCCAGTTTCAGCGTTGAACGGCTTGGCGCTTCGGAAGGAAACTTGAGGCGCGGAATACCCATATAGAACGGTGAATTGTTATTGCTGTAGGAATACCCCACATAGCAGCAACCCGGCGCGATAAAGAACACATGCACTACCGGACGCAGCGCATTCTCTTTCTTGCCCAGCACTTTGCATTCGCGCATCGCGGAACGCAGCGGCACAGTCAGTTTGCGGCAGAACTTGGTCAGCTCTTTGCTTTCATTGGTATCAGGCACTTCAACGCGAAGCTCACCACCGTTGGTAATCACGTTCTGAACCATGCCGACAATCGGAGAAACACGATCTTCCGGCGGCAAATCTTTCAGCAACTCCCCCACCACGATCAACTGACGGGCAAAAATCAGCTCGCGGAAGGGCAGTTCTTTGGCGATACGGTCAGCATCATCTGGTTGATAGCATTCAAACAGCACATAACCGCTGTTTTCTTTCACGCGGGCAAAACCGAAGATTTCCATCTTCGCAGCTTTGTCAGTAATTTCTGCTGCGCATTCTTTTTCAAAACCCTGACGGCAGTAGAGAGCAAGTTTATTCATGGCGTTCGGCCTTTTTCTTCAGGCGCAATGCGCCGATCAACAACAAAATCCAACCGACCAGGAACAAGGTACCGCCAATCGGAGTGACAAAAACGAACAAACGGAGATGTGACAGCGCCAGACAATAAAGGCTGCCGCTGAATAAAACGGTTCCCAGCGCTAAAAAGGCGCTGCTCCAGTAGAACCACACATTGCGCTGGCGCTGCATCGCAACACCCAGAATCATTACTACCAGCGTATGAATGCTTTGATAAGTTAACCCGGTATGGATCCATGCCATTTCCGCTTCGCCGAGCGACTGGCTCAACACATGTGCGCCAAACGCACCGAAAGCGACGTAGATAAAACCGCTGATAGCGGCGAAAATCAACATTGAACGACTGGTCATTATGCGTTACCTGTTATCGTTATTTGCTGATGAAAACCTGATTAATCAATCCCATCAGCAGACTCAGGACTTTCTATCCCCAGGAATCAGGCCTCACGCCTGATCGAAACGAAAGCGCAGTTTTTCCTGCTCGCTGGCTGCACGGGCGAGGATCCACTGACGAAAGGCGGCTATTTTACCCAGTTCTGCCTGACTGTCATGACAAACCAGATAAAAAGCATTTTTACTAATTAAAACTTCACTGAACGGACACACCAGACGTCCGGCCTCAATCTCAGTCTGTGCCATGACATTATTCACCAGCGCAATACCCTGCCCGTGAACGGCGGCCTGAACCACCATCGCACTGTGGCTGAAAATAGGCCCCTGCTGCACATTCACCTGCTGCAACCCAAGCTGTTTGGTGTACGCCAGCCAGTCCCGACGGGAAGCATCGTGCAGCAGTGTGTGATGACTTAAATCGGCGGGTTCCTTCAGCGGATTATCCCCCATCAGCAACGAAGGAGAACAAACCGGCAGTAAATACTCCGCATACAATCGCTCTGCCCGTAGCCCCGGCCAGTTACCCCGACCATGGAATATGGCGACGTCGACATCGTCGGCCAATTTATCTTCTTCACGGTCTACCGCCTGGATGCGTACATCGATGCCCGGATAAGCTGAGTTAAAGCCAGACAATCTTGGCACCAGCCATTGAATCGCAAAACTGGGCGGTAAACTGACGGTCAGCGCGCCTTTGGCACTGCGTGCCTGAAGTTTACGTGTGGCCTCATTCAGAGCAGAGAATATCTCTTTGATATCCAGATAATAGCTCTGCCCTTCTTCGCTCAGTAACAAAGAGCGATTGCGGCGGCGAAACAGTTTTAACCCTAAAAAGTCCTCAAGTGACTTAATCTGGTGGCTAACAGCGGCCTGCGTGACGAACAGTTCCTCGGCAGCCTTAGTAAAACTAAGGTGACGCGCTGCGGCATCAAACACCCGCAGAGAATTCAAAGGCGGTAAACGTTTTGACATAGAATGGATACTTCTTATTCGCCGGTTAGCGGAACGCCTGTCCGTGGGTTTAGGTATTAGTTTTTTTAATCCGAGACATTATAATTTGTCCGTTGAGGATGTACAGGCAAAAACCTATAGTGGCGCCACTTCCTGAGCCGGAACGAAAAGTAGATTGGTATGAGGATGCTGAAATACTTTTGGCTTGTGGTTGTGATGTTGTGTTTGCAATTGTCTGGCAATCCAGACGCGTAGCTTGAATGCTACAAACTTTTCACTTCCTGTACATTACCCTGTCTGTCCAAAGTGATTTTTTAGCACCGCAATTTGCGGTGCTTTTTTTTTGCTTTTTTTGCTGCATAAAGGACGCAAAGGAAACACCAGGCAGCAGAATGACGAGCGCATAATGTGACAAAACCGGCTTCCTCGCAAGAGGAGCCGGTTTTGTCACAAAGCAAAATGTGAGGTTACCTGAGCGACTGACTCAAGGTGTTCACGTCAGGAATCAGTTCCCTTCTGCCATTTCTTTGATTTCAGATTTATTGATCTGCTGCTTATTGCCATACGCATCGGTATAACTGATCATACCGGTATCACTGTCGGTGCTAGGTTTGCCTTCAGCAACAATGGTGCGGCCATCGTTGGTGTGCATCACGTAGTTGCTCGAACAGGCGGCAAGTGTTGTCGTCAGCAGTGCAGCTGAAATTACGGCGGCGATTTTCTTCATCATAGACTCCTTGCAGATTAATATGCTTCAAATTCCTGGTTAGACTCCAGGCTAATGCTTCTAGTCTTCGTAATTCAGCATAACAAACCTCTGATGAATTTCCAGGTAACCATTCCTAAAATGAATAAGCGGCTTGTGTTACAGATAAACCTGTATTTTTAACTCAGGCCGAAGGATCTGATTTCGTATGACTGATTTTAACCCCGCAGATTTTCGTCAACAGTTTCCTGCGTTGTCTCAGGGGCAATGTTATCTCGACAGTGCCGCCACCGCCCTGAAGCCGCAGGCGGTGATCGAGGCCACTGTAAATTTCTACTCTCAGGAAGGAGCCACCGTGCACCGCAGCCAGTATCATGCGGCGCAAGCCCTGACAGATGACTACGAGCAGGCCAGAAGGCTGGTGGCGCAGTGGATCAACGCGCCGCATTCCGCAGATATCGTCTGGACGCGGGGAACCACGGAGTCCATAAATCTGGTGGCACAAAGCTGGCTACGCCCCCGACTGCAACCGGGTGATGAGATTATTGTCAGTCAGGCGGAACATCACGCTAACCTCATTCCGTGGCTGATGGTCGCACAACAATGTCAGGCGCAGGTGATCACGCTGCCAGTGGATGAGTGCGGCATTCCTGATATCACCGCCCTTTCCGCCCTGCTGAACAACAAAACCCGCTTGCTGGCACTGACGCAAATGTCGAATGTTACCGGCGGAATACCCGATATAGCCCGTGCCGTTGAACTGGCACACGCTAACGACACGCCCGTTCTGATCGATGGCGCACAAGGCGTTGTTCATTGTTCGCCAGACGTTCAACAACTCGATATCGACTTTTATGCCTTCTCCGGCCATAAGCTTTACGGGCCGACAGGCATCGGCGTGCTGTATGGCAAAACTAAATTGCTCGAGAATATGGCACCGTGGCAGGGCGGCGGGAAAATGCTGACCCAGGCTTCCATGACCGGTTTTACACCGCAGGCCGTGCCCCACCGCTTCGAAGCGGGTACGCCTAACATTGCCGGTGTGATCGGGATGTCAGCAGCGCTGAAATGGTTAAAAACCGTAGATCTGCAAGCGGCAGAGAAATATACACAAAATCTGGCGAGTCTGGCTGAAGAGCAGCTTACGCAGATTGAGGGTTTCCGCAGTTTCCGCTGTCAGAATGCCTCACTTCTGGCATTCGATATCGCCGGTGTGCATCACAGTGACCTTGTGACATTGCTGGCTGAACAAGGCATTGCCTTGCGCGCCGGACAGCATTGCGCCCAGCCATTGATGGATGCTCTGGGCATCAGCGGAACATTACGGGCTTCATTTGCGCCGTATAATAATGAACAGGACGTTATACGGCTGGTCAGGGCAGTAAAATATGCTTTCGATCTGTTAGCCGACTAATTCATTCTTTGGGGAATACCATGTTAGCGCCACATCCTTTCGGCCATGAGATCACTGAATCCTCACTGACCGAAAAATTCGCGTCATTCCGTCAGTGGGAAGACCGCTACCGTCAGTTAATCCTGCTGGCGAAATCTTTGCCACCGCTGGATACGACGTTGAAAACGCCGGAAAATGAGCTGTCTGGTTGTGAAAACCGGGTATGGCTAGGCGCGGAAAAAGCGGTGAATGGAACAATGCATTTCTATGGTGACAGCGAAGGAAGGATCGTTAAAGGTTTGCTGGCAGTGCTACTGACCGCCGTGGAAGGCAAAACGCCAGACGAGATTTTAATGCGGGATCCGCTGACGCTGTTTGATGTATTGGGGTTGCGTGAGCAACTGAGTACCAGCCGCTCCAGCGGGCTTCATGCGCTGGCAGAAGGCGTAATCGCCCTGGCTCGTCAGGCTGCCTGAGCCTGACGCTGCGCCTTAGCCATCATCTTCTTCAATACGTGGGATACCGCGACAAAACCAAACGTCGCGGTAACCATCGTTGCAGCCCCAAAACCAGACGCGCAATCCATGCGTTTAGGGCCTTCTGCGCTTGCCTTTGCAGCACATACCGAGCCATCAGCCTGCGGGTACATCAGCGGCTCGCTGGAAAACACACAGTCAATTCCGAGCTTACCTTTGCTGTTTTTCACCACGTTGAAATCATTTTTCAGACGTTCACGCAGTTTTGCCGCCAGCGGATCCTGAATGGTTTTCGCCAGATCCACGACAGCAATTTGGGTCGGATCAATCTGACCACCCGCACCGCCCGTCGTCACCACCGGAATTTTATAACGACGGCAATAGGCCAGCAGCGCGGCTTTAGGCCGGACGCTGTCGATAGCATCAATGACATAGCTGAACCCTTGATCGAGCATCTCCGCCACGTTATCCGGCGTAATAAAATCATCAATGCAGGTGACTTTGCACTCCGGATTAATCGCCAGAATGCGCTGCGCCATAATTTCCGTTTTTGCCTGCCCGACGTTTTCACGTAACGCATGGATTTGACGGTTGGTGTTGGTCACACACACATCATCCATATCAATCAGCGTGATCGCGCCAATACCGGTGCGGGCCAGCGCTTCCGCAGCCCATGACCCCACTCCGCCAATACCAATCACACAGATATGCGCCTGCGAGAACAGCTCCAGCGATTGCTGACCATAAAGCCGGGCAGTTCCGCCAAAACGTTGCTGATAAGCGTCGGAGTAAGTCGCTGTCATGAAAAGATAAACCTCAGTGCGTTCGAAGACTTTGTCGTTTGAAATCTAGTTGGATGGCGCGTATGCCGTGAACAACGGCTTGCCGTTCTGCGCTGATTTTAACACCCAGACGCGTCCATAGTGATTATAAAATCCTGCGGAGTGGCCAGCGTCAGGACCAATCCCCTGATACATATCGAAATGTTGTCCTTTAATCGCACCACCAACATCCAGTGCGACCATCAGACGCATATGATATTTACCGGTAAACTTGCCTTTATCGTTAAGCTCCGGCACTTCCGCCAGCAAGGTAGTACCCGCCGGGATCAGCGAACGGTCAGAAGCTACAGAGGCTTTGGCAATCAGCGGCACACCGCTGGCACCGCGAACTGGCGCGAAAGGTTCAGGCTTGAAGAAAACGAATGACGGATTCTGTTCCAGCAATTCACGCACTTCTGCCGGGCTGTGAGTATCTGCCCACTGGCGGATCGCCTGCATAGACATATTCTCACGCGCCACTTCACCGCGGTCGATCAGCACTTTGCCGATACTGCGGTAAGCGTGACCATTCTTGCCCGCATAACCGAAGAACATGAACGGGCGACCATCGCCGTAATCGACATAACCGCTGCCCTGTACTTCCATCATAAAGTTATCCATCAGGGAGTTGGTCCAGGCCACCACATAGTTATCACTCAGGGCACCGGAGTAAATCGAAGCACGATCGGGCAGACGACCGCGTTTAGGCGGCATACGGTACAGCGGATACTGGAATTCGCCCTGACGGGTGTAGCGCGCCTGCACAACTGGCGTGTAATAGCCGGTCAGTTGCACGTTACCAAAATTGTCAGCACCTTCCATCTGATAGGCGCTGATGCCGTACTGGCTAAGATTGCGGGTATCAGCCCCGGAGCGCAGCCATTGTTCAACAGCCTGGAATGTCGTGTTATTACGACCATATAAAGAAGAAGAGGCAATTTGTACCGCAGCGACCTGATTAGAGTAATCCAGCGCATTTACCGGCTTGCCTGTAGCATTCGGCTCATTCACATATTCAAGCGCATTATCCAGACGGCCATCTTTATACTGCTGGCCCCGGTCAGTCGGTCGCGAAGAACACCCCGCCAGCACCGCTAACACCAGACCACCCAGCAGATATTTACTCCAACGTCCTTTCATTATTCCGCGCTCTCTTACTTTCAGGGAAATGGCTGGCGAAACGATAACAAACGCCCTATCAGAAAGGAATTACCACAGCCGAAAAAAGTGTACTGAGCCAAATTGAACACCAAACGGCGATTTTGTGCATAAAAAGCCAGCAACTAAGTGCTTTATTTGAATAAATTCAAAAAAGGGTTGCACGAAATCTCATGGGGAGTATAGTTCGCCTCCATCGGACGCGGGGTGGAGCAGCCTGGTAGCTCGTCGGGCTCATAACCCGAAGGTCGTCGGTTCAAATCCGGCCCCCGCAACCAATTCGATATCGATGCATTAAATGCCCGGTTGAATTGTACGATGAATTAAAGCAGTATACGGACGCGGGGTGGAGCAGCCTGGTAGCTCGTCGGGCTCATAACCCGAAGGTCGTCGGTTCAAATCCGGCCCCCGCAACCAATTCGAGACAGACGCATAAAGATGCTCAGTTCGAATAATGTGATGAAATAAAGCAGTAAACAGTAGTGACGGACGCGGGGTGGAGCAGCCTGGTAGCTCGTCGGGCTCATAACCCGAAGGTCGTCGGTTCAAATCCGGCCCCCGCAACCAACTACTAAAAATCAGTGAAAAACATCAGGCACCCTAACGGGTGTTTTTTTGTATCTGAATTCCGGCGAAGCGCGGAATAATCACCCCGCCCCCGCGCGACTCATCCCATCGTCGACATCCCGCCTTGTGCGAAATACGCTTTGATCCCGGCCAGAATTGACTCCGCCACCTGCTGCTGAAAATGCGCAGTCCGCAATTTTTTCTCTTCATTAATGTTACTGATAAACGCCGTTTCGACCAGAATCGACGGAATATCCGGCGCTTTCAATACCGCGAATCCGGCCTGATCCACTTTATTTTTGTGCAGATGATTAATCTTTCCCATGCGCGTCAGCACTTCTTTGCCAAATTTCAGGCTATCGCTGATGGTTGCCGTCTGAACCAGATCAAACATCGTGTGATCCAGATACCGGTCGCCACTTTTACTGACGCCGCCTATCAGGTCAGATTCATTCTGCGTTTGTGCGAGAAAACGTGCTGCGGAACTGGTGGCGCCTTTGGTCGACAACGCAAAAACCGATGAGCCTCTTGCTGCCCGACTGGTAAAGGCATCTGCGTGGATAGAGATAAAAAGGTCTGCCCGCAGTTTTCGTGCCTTTGCCACGCGGACTTTGAGCGGAATAAACACGTCTTCATTGCGGGTCATATGCGCTTTCATATTGGGTTCACGCGCAATCAGCTTCTGTAATCTGCGGCCAATCTGCAACACGACATCTTTTTCACGGGTCTTGTATTTGCCAATAGCTCCCGGATCTTCACCGCCATGGCCGGGATCAAGCATAATCACCAGTGGCCGGCTTCGCCCCGCCTGGCCGTCTTTCTTCGTTTCCGGCGGTAATGTTCTCGCGACATCTCCGCGGTTGTAATCTTCCAGTAACGCCAGCAGCGGATCATCCTGAGCACTGATCTCACCTTCTTGCGGATACAAATCGATCACCAGCCGGTTATGGAATTCAGCGACCGGTTTCAGCGTGAAGACATGCGGATTGATTGTACGCTTTAGCTCAAACACCAGACGCACCGTTTTGGTATCAAACTGCCCCACCCGCGCCTGCCGGATGTAAGGATCACTTTGCTGGATTTTTTCACCCAGTCCCTTGAGCACACTGTTGAGATGCACGCCTTCGATATCCACCACAACGCGTGGCGGATCACTGAGCAGAAACTGCTTATATTTTAAGGGCGTGCTGGATTCGAGGGTGATTCGGGTATAAGTAGACGAGGGCCAGATGCGTACGGCAATAACCTGTGAGCTGGCCGCAAAACCTACTTTACTCACGCTGAGCATCCAGGAAGCAGCTACGGTTTGCAGGAGGCGTCGTCTTCCGGGATTGTGAGTATCGTCAGTCATGCAGTCTCAAAAAGGTCCAAAAGTTAAAAAAAGATGATAAAAAACTCAATTTACGAATTCTAACGAATCATATCCTGCATGTCATTCCTAAACATTTAGTCTATTTATCAATTTGTTGTATGTTTGTGATAAGGGTTAAAACAAAAACAGAGATTTCTTACTTGCCACAGGGCCATAAAAGAATAAAAATACAAAAATTACGAATAAAAATTCATACGAGGTTTTGCCGTGAAGGAACGTAGTACTGAACTGGTCCAGGGATTTCGCCACTCAGTTCCCTATATAAATGCTCACCGTGGCAAAACATTCGTTGTCATGCTCGGTGGAGAAGCCATTGAACATGAGAATTTCAGCAATATTGTCAATGATATCGGCCTGTTACACAGCTTAGGCATCCGTCTGGTGGTTGTTTATGGCGCCCGACCGCAGATTGATGAGAACCTTTCTGAGCATAATTACGAACCGATTTATCATAAAAACATCCGCGTCACCGATGCCCGCGCGCTCGAGCTGGTTAAGCAAGCCGCAGGTCTGCTGCAGCTCGATATCACAGCGCGACTTTCGATGAGTCTGAATAATACGCCACTCCAAGGTGCGCACATCAACGTCGTCAGCGGCAATTTTATCATTGCTCAACCGCTGGGCGTCGATGACGGTATTGATTACTGTCACAGCGGCCGTATCCGCCGTATTGATGAAGAAGCGATTCACCGTCAGCTCGACAGCAATGCCATTGTCTTGCTTGGCCCGGTGGCAGTTTCGGTTACCGGTGAAAGCTTTAACCTGACTTCTGAGGAAGTAGCGACACAACTAGCAATCAAACTGAAAGCGGAAAAAATGATCGGCTTCTGCTCTTCTCAGGGGGTAATCAACGAGGAAGGTAATATTATTTCCGAACTGTTCCCTAATGATGCACAGCAAAGAATTGATCAGATGGAATCCAGCGGTGACTATCTTTCCGGCACCGTTCGCTTCCTGCGCGGCGCGGTGAAAGCCTGCCGCAGTGGTGTACGTCGCAGTCACCTGATCAGTTATCAGGAAGACGGTGCGCTGGTTCAGGAACTGTTCTCGCGAGACGGTATTGGTACGCAAATCGTGATGGAAAGTGCCGAGCAAGTGCGCCGTGCAACCATCAACGACATCGGCGGCATTCTGGAACTTATCCGGCCGCTGGAGCAACAGGGTATTCTGGTGCGTCGTTCCCGCGAACAGCTGGAAATGGAAATCGATAAATTTACCATTATCGAGCGGGATAACCTGACCATTGCCTGCGCAGCGCTTTACCCCTTCCATGATGAAGGGATTGGCGAAATGGCCTGCGTGGCGGTTCACCCGGACTACCGCAGCTCTTCACGCGGTGAAATGTTACTGCAACGCGTTGCCAGCCAGGCGAAACTTATGGGGCTGAACAGGCTGTTCGTACTGACGACCCGCAGTATTCACTGGTTCCAGGAACGTGGCTTCAAGCCAGCAGAAGTGGATGTGTTGCCGATTCAGAAACAAGAAATGTACAACTACCAGCGTCGCTCCAAAATACTGATCGCCGAACTGTAAAAATCTCACCACCTTTCCTCCGTGGTAAAAAAGGACGCTCTCGCGTCCTTTTTATTTTGCTTTGTACATCAGCACGTTATTTATCCGCGTGCGGTTCCAGCACCTGCTGCAACGTGGAGGTGTCAGGCCAGGTTTTAAAGCCCTCAGGCACCGCATATTGTGGGATCTTGCTATCGTTGCCTGAGACCTGCGAAAGCATCGCCAGACCATCCTGCTTCATTACAGCCTGATCGAAATAATCCGCCAGTTGAGTTTGAGTCAGCCCGGCAATAACCCGGATCACATTCGTGCGGGTATCAAATTGCGGATTTCCGCGACTGAAATCATTCCCCAGACGGTCGGCTTCCTCATCTAGCGTCTGCGGATTTTGCTGCATTTCATGCACCAGTCCCTGTTTATATTGCAGAAACTCATCATCCTTCATTTCACGCAGACGTTTTTCGGCCTGCTGATAAAATGCCAGATAGCGCTGATACAGATAGTCAGGTTGCTTGCTGTTACTTTGCAGCAGGAAACCAATCCCCCACTGTTTTCCTACCGGAATAGGGAAAGCAAACACGGCATAACCCAGCTGTTCCTGTGTCCGAAGCTGGCTGTAGAACCATGGCTGAATAATCTGTCCCAGCAATGCACTGTACGCCATGCTCTGAACTTCATCATAACCGGTGGGAACATATACCGCTGCCAGTGCTGAGTCCGAACTTGTCCCGATACGCTGGATATTTGCTTTCAGCGGCTGAGTCACTACAGCCTGCTTTCCGCGCCACCACCGTGTCCCATGCGCGCCCAGCTTTTGCATAATTTGCTGAGACATCGCTTTAACCTGATCAGCCGTCATGTTCCCCACAACCATCATTTCCACGGCAGCATGGTGAACCAGTTGTTCACGGTAAGCGTTAACATCATCCAGTGTGATGGCAGAAACCAGCTTTTCACGCTCGCTGCGCTCGGTGTAAGGCACCCGCGAAAGTAACTGAACCGGTTGCAGCGCCAGCTCAAACGCTTTTCCTTTATCTGCTGAAGCTAAGCGTTCGAGATACCATGATTTCGCCTGATCAAGCTGTTCCTGAGTCGGTTTGAAATCGGGGTAGTTATCAACCAGTGCGGCCAGTAAATCAGGCAGACACTCGGTAAAACCTGTGGCAGTAAACTGCAAACCGTTATCCGGAGATGTCCCGAACGTGATCCCGCCAATGGATGCCTGATAACTCAGCTGATCAAAAGCCACGCCGGTGAGGTAATCCGTCAGGCCATAGAGCACCTGATTTTTAGCCGTGCTGAGCGACTGCTCATTGCGGAAAGAAACAGTCACATTGGCTTTAGGCTCATCAGCAAAATAACGACTCGGCATGTAGAACACACGCAAACCTTTATCTTCAACCAGCAGCTCAGGTTTCGTCGCCGTCGAATCTTTAGTGACCAGCGCAAGTGAATCAGGAATGTACGGATTCAGCGCTGGCAGGGACAGCGAAATCCCCTTCCCCAACGTCTGCCACTGCGAGTAGGTTTGCGCGGAAACTTTATCAATTTCATATGGCGCATTAACGAAGTAGGCCACTTTATTGTGCGGCTCGTTCGGACTGATGATCCAGTAACGCGCATTTTGCGGCGTCATTTCTGTTAGACGTGCCTCAATCGCTTTGGGGTCATACTGGTCAGTCAGATAAGGTGAGTCGAGAACGTGTTCGACAGGAACCCGCAACATGGTGTCCACCAGCCATTCGACATAATCCATATCACGCGTCAGCGCCGGATAGCGGAAGTCGAGCGCCATAACGTGGGCAATTTCATCAAAATAGGTTTTTTTGATGCCCTGAGCGCGTATTTCGTTGAGATAGTTGAAAATGGCTGCAATAACCGTATCGCGCTGCGCCAGTCCCTTATCAGTCAGGGAAACAGAGATATTGAATACGCCCATATTACGGTTAACCATCGGGTCCGCACCTGCGCTGATCCCATCGGCATAGCCTTGCTTCTGTAACCAGTCTGATAAGGTATTCGGGCTGCGGTTACCCATCAGATAGCTGATATAGGTGTCGGTTTTACTGCGAAAATGGGCACTATTATTATCAATTGCAAATTCAACCCGTAATTCTTTGCGCGGCTGTGCAGGAACGAAATGGATAAACTCACCCTTTTGGTCTGCTGTTAATGTCGGGACCGTAATCGGCGGCACAGCTGCGTGGTGATTGGCAATCTGACCAAAGGTTGTAGCGGCCAGCTCAGCAAGTTCAGGCAACGGTTTATTACTGTAAATCACACCAACCATCAGGTTGGCAGAATAGTAGCGCTGATAAAAAGCCGTCAGCTGATCATGAAGCTTACTGCCCGGTTTATCTTTCAACGTATCCAGGTTTCCGCCTGAAAAACGGGACGCCGGATGCCTGGGATTTAATGTCTCTGCGCGAACTTGCGCCATCCGCATGCCGTCACGTGATCGGGCCATGGTCAGTTCAGCGTTCACCGCATTACGCTCACGGTCCCCGTTGGCGGGGTCTAACAACGGTTCACCGATAGCATCTGCAAGGCGATCTACCGCTTCTGGCAAGGCATCGTTTTCTACTTCAAGATAAAACGCGGTACGGTAAGAAGCAGTGCTGCCATTGTGGCTGCCACCGTGTTTCTTAAGGAATTCAGACAGACTTTCCGGCTGAGGATATTTCTTCGAGCCCATCAGTAACATGTGCTCAGTATAGTGGGCAAGACCCAGCTGAGAATCAGGATCCTCCAGCGAACCGACAGGAATGGCGAGCGCGGCGAGTGATTTGGGGGCTTGAGAGTCAGAAACCAGCAAGACGGTCATATCATTAGCCAGTTTAATTGCCTGATACTGGCGAGGGTCGTTCTGACTTTTATTGATAGCTTGTGCAAAAGGCTGCCAGTCGGCTGCACTTGAAACAACAGGGGCCCAAAAGGTCAATAACAACAGTACCCCGGAAATGCGGGTAACGTGTTTTAACATTGCCACTCTCCCTCAATCGAATAAACGTGCCACACGGGCAATAAATATACAGCTCACCGGTAGATGAACCTCAACAAGCTGTTTTGAGCGGTTAAGCCTGCTAAGCCCCCGCAGAAACAGGATAGTTGTGAAAAAAATCGAATCGGGATTTTCTTCCTATGTTCCGTCACGTTTTAACCATAAAGCCAATTACTCCCTATAGGGAAAAATAACCCTGTTAAACCACTCTAAGCTGTTAGCCCGCCATTGCAAGTGGCTTAACAGTATTTTTGTCCGGTAATATGCGGCTTACAGGCACAACTTCAGGGGCCAAAATTGCATATTAAGCGCTGCAATATTGCCTGATATTTTGCCGGCGTTTGAATTGTCGCAGTGACCAGCTTGCAGGATTGTGCATCTGAAATGCCTGTAAACCGATATTCCCAATCTTTCGCTAAAGGCTCAGTCCCCTTTCCTGCCACTGAATATGCTTCAAGCTGGGAATGTGCTTCTGACCACGCCTGCTGAACCTGCCACTGACGCATAAACCCATTGCTCAGTGATTGGTAATAATTCAGGAGCCCCAGAATGGAAACTGACAAGAACAACATGGCGATGAGCGCTTCCGTGAGGCTGAAACCTTGCTGTGCTGAGTGGTTTTCATTCATTGCAGATCTGCTCATCAGCCTCAGGACAAAAATCCAGCCATCCCTGTGTCAGCGGTGAAAAAATCAGATTTCCACCAGTCTGTTTTTTAATACTGACTTGCTGATACTGCATAACCGGCTCATTGCCTTCAGCTATGCGTCCCTCACCACGAACCAGAAAGATATCCTGACGCAATGAAGGCCGGGTACACGTCCTGCCACTTCCTGAAACAATGAGGCCTGCGGGCACATCCCGGCACTGCCAGAGAGGTTCGCGGCTGTCTTTCCATGACTGGCGGATACCCCATGCTAATGCTGAGGCTGCATTTTCCCGGGCAATGACATAGCGATGCTGATTTGACGTCAGCGCAAGCCCGGCGGAAAGTTGCTGTTGCAGCGAGTTAAGGGCAATCAGCCCTAATCCCATCATCACCAAAATACTCAGGATCATGGCGCTCCCCCGCTGTCTGGACGAATCGCGCATTTTTGCTGCTGTCATAAGACGTGGCCTGCAATCATCTCGGTCACCTGCCGGTGGATGAAAGGATTTTTGCTCCAGCTGGCTTCAAGTTGCAGAGAATACAGGCGGCCGGAGCCACTTGCTGCGACCTCGGTTACCACGAACCGGGTCACGCTGACTTCAGCAGGGTCGAGGAGTTTTTCCCAACCTCCACTGCTGCAATCACCCGCCCCGCGCTGGATCTCAATACCGCCCTGACGCAAACGGTAACCAAAGTATTCAGAGTCCGCCGTCCCGGGCTTATCCCATGTTCCGTTGCGGTTCAGGTCATAGATAACAAGGATGCAGGAGCTGGTTGCTTCACCCGCAGCGTTGCCGATGATGACAGATTTACCCTCGCAGGTTCCGTTACAGAAACCGGCCCGACGAATATCTTTGCCAATGGCAAAAGTAGTCTGGCGCAACAATTGCTCGAGCTGATAATGTCGGCCCAGACTCTGGCTTCTCTGGCGCATCAGCGGATAGATTTGCGCGGCACTGAGCATCAGCATGCTGCCAATCCCCATCGCAATCATGACTTCAGGCAGCGTGAATCCCTGACAACGGGCTAAATTCACTGGCATAAGCCGATACTCAGTAAAGGCTGATTTTCACTACACGTACGTAACCGTCCTCTGACAGAAAGTACGATTCGCAAACTACCCGCTGAATTTTTTAGTGTGATATGTCCGGCAAGTGCGGCATTACGCAGGCCGTAAAAACCCATGGTTTTTTCACTGACAGCGAGTAACTCCACACCGGGTTCATTGATGGCGAATATTTTACCCACGGCATTATGACAACCTGAAGGGCGGGTTCCGCTACCCACACATCCATTAGCACCGGCAATGCCCCATAAGACAGCAGAACGATTGTAATTATTGGCTTCGGCCTGCACCCCGTACAAATACAAACGCAGTTGCTGCGCAGATTGCTCAAGCTTTAATGCCTGCTGATAATCGCGCCAGGTGTGGATTCCCCACAATGTGCACATGGCGACCAAAGTCACAACAACCATCATTTCTATCAGCGACATTCCCTCTTCCCCTGCCCGCTCAAATGTTTTCATGCGGCCAAAATAGGCATTTAGATTTTTTCCGCCACTGGGAGAGTCATTTTTTCCAGGATGTCGTGAGAACTATCGGTGCAACGAAATCCACGCGACAAATAAGTTGCGTGATGTCTCGCAGGGATAGCATCGGGATGTAAATCGGGATTGGAATCGTCAGTAAAAGGCGTAAAAAGTGGAGCAGAGGGAAAGCCGGATAAAAGGGAAATGGCCGCCTGACAGTGCTGTCAGGCGGTAAAAACAAGGAATCAGATCGCGACCGGCGCTTTGATTGCGGGATGCGGATCGTACCCTTCAATCTCGAAATCTTCGAAGTTGTAATCAAACAGGGAGGCAGGTTTGCGTTTAATGACAAGTTTTGGCAATGCACGAGGCTCACGCGTCAGTTGCAGATGTGTCTGTTCCATATGGTTGCTGTACAGATGTGTATCACCACCGGTCCAGACAAAATCACCGACTTCCAGATCACATTGCTGCGCCATCATATGCACCAGCAGCGCGTAGCTGGCGATGTTAAACGGCAGTCCGAGGAAAACGTCGCATGAACGCTGATACAACTGACAAGACAGTTTCCCGTCGGCCACATAGAACTGGAAGAAAGCGTGGCAAGGTGCCAGCGCCATCTGATCCAGTTCACCCACATTCCACGCCGACACGATAATGCGGCGTGAATCCGGGTCTTTTTTCAGCTGTTCAACAACGCTCGCCAGTTGGTCGATTTGCCTGCCGTCAGCCGCGCCCCAGGCACGCCATTGCTTGCCGTAAACCGGGCCGAGGTCGCCATTCTCATCTGCCCACTCATCCCAGATGCTGACATTATTTTCACGCAGATAGGCGATGTTAGTTTCACCTTTCAGGAACCACAGGAGTTCATGAATGATTGAGCGCAAGTGACAGCGTTTGGTGGTGACCAGCGGGAAACCTTCCTGCAAGTTGAAACGCATCTGATGACCAAAAATCGACAGCGTGCCTGTACCGGTACGGTCGGCTTTAGGGGTGCCCTCATCGAGCACTTTCTGCATTAAATCCAGATACTGTTTCATGTTACCTCACGACAATTGTTTCTGCGGACGGCGATATGCCCAGACCATCACAATCAGGCCAATGACAACCATTGGAATGGACAGAACCTGCCCCATGCTGATGATCCCGTCGAACAGACCGAGCTGTGCATCCGGCTGACGGTAGTGTTCAACGATAATACGGAATAAGCCATATCCGATCAGGAACAAGCCTGATACCGCGCCCATCGGGCGTGATTTACGGATGAATATGTTCAGAATGATGAATAGCACGATGCCTTCAAGCAGCAGTTCATACAGCTGGGAAGGATGGCGCGGTAATACGCCGTACTGGTTCAACAAAGGCTGCCATTTAGGGTCAGCGGCAGCAATGGCGATATCTTCCTGACGGGATCCCGGGAACAGCATTGCCCATGGCACATCTGTGGTCACACGGCCCCAGAGTTCACCATTAATGAAGTTACCCAAACGACCTGCGCCAAGTCCAAACGGGATCAGTGGAGCGATAAAGTCGGAAACCTGGAAGAAGTTGCGTTTGGTTCGATGGGCGAAAATCAGCATGACCACGATTACGCCAATCAGGCCGCCGTGGAAAGACATGCCGCCATCCCAGACCTTGAAAAGATAAAGCGGATTATCGAGGAATAAAGGCAGGTTGTAGAAGAAAACGTAACCGATACGACCACCGAGGAATACCCCCAGGAAACCAGCATACAGCAAGTTTTCAACTTCATCTTTTGTCCAGCCGCTGCCTGGCTTATTGGCACGGCGTACTGCCAGCCACATCGCGAAGACAAAACCAACTAAGTACATCAGTCCGTACCAGTGGAGAGATACCGGTCCGATTGAGAAAATCACCGGATCAAACTGGGGAAACGCCAGATAGCTGTTGCTCATCTATCACCACAAATTGTTTATGATTATTGCCCGTTCAGGGGCCAGCAGGGAGCGAATAGTAGCATAGCCGGAAGGTTTTCCGGGGCTAAGCCGCTGGAAAAGTTCTGTAAAAAATCATCTCATCCTGTGCCGGAAAGCGAGCAGGATGGGAGTAATACGGTACAAAGCATCAACTCTGGTGCTTATTTACCACCACGGATCAGGCCGCCCAACCCGCGTCTTTCCATAAAAGCAGCGGTCATATGACGAACGTCCGTCGTAAAATGCGCCTGCAGCACCCGACCGGCAAGCTCTTCGGCATCATGAAGTTCGATACGGCGAAGCAGGTATTTTACACGGGCAACACTGCGCCCGTTCATACTGAGATTACGAAAGCCCATGCCGGTAAGCAGTAACGCGCCCATCGGGTCACCCGCCATCTCGCCGCATAAGCTGACATCCAGCCCGGCAACCTCAGCGGTGGTGACAATTTGTTTGAGCACCCGCAGCATCGCCGGATGCAGGCTGTCATACAGCCCGGCAACGCGGGTATTGTTGCGATCAACAGCGAGCAGATATTGCGTCAGATCGTTGGTACCGACGGAAATAAATTCCACTCTTCCGGCCAATGCAGGCAACATAAAGACCATTGATGGGACTTCGATCATTACGCCAAGACGCGTGTGTGGCAGCTCGTAACCCAACTGTTCTTCCACTTCACGTCCCGCACGATCGATTAAACGACGTGCCTCATCAATCTCTTCAAGGCTGGTAACCATCGGCAGCAGAATACCGAGATTTCCGGTCGCAGCATTGGCACGCAGCATCGCGCGAACCTGAATCAGGAAAATTTCAGGCTGATCGAGAGTAATACGAATACCGCGCCAGCCCAGACAAGGGTTTTCCTCGCTGATCGGCATATAAGGCAGCTGTTTATCAGAGCCGATATCCAGCGTTCGCAATGTCACCGGCTTTTGCGGAAACAACTGCAACATGCCCTGATATTGCGCGACCTGCTCTTCTTCAGAAGGGAAGCCGCTTTGCAACATGAAAGGAATTTCGGTGCGATACAGCCCGACGCCGTCAACGCGGCTGCCGAACAATTTTTCATGGTCAGCACTCAGACCGGCGTTGAGCATCACTTTCACCCGCTCACCGCTTTTCAGCGCTGCAGGTTGCTCAACATCATCTTCAGCCTTCTGACTCAGCTCCATTTCTTCGCTGATCAGCCGCGTGTATTCCGTGACCAGTACGGCTTCCGGATCAATCAGCAGTTCACCGCGATAACCATCGACAATCAGCTGTCGCTGGCTGAGCAGTGCAGGCTGAATATCGGCGCCCATCACGGTCGGCACGCCCATCGCACGGACCAAAATCGCCGCATGCGAGTTGGCTGCACCATCACGAACTACCACACCTGCCAGCCGGTCCTGCGGCATTTCGGCCAGCAAAGTAGCGGTCAGTTCGTCGGCAACCAGAATAAAACGTTCCGGCCACTGTGTGTTGCCCTGAATCGTATCATCAAGATGGAAAACCAGCCGCTGGCCCAGCGCACGTAAATCGCTGCCACGCTCACGCAGATAGGTATCCTGCAAGCTGGCAAACTGCGCCGCAAACTCTTCCACGACCTTTTTAACTGCCCATTCCGCGACGGCGCCCTGATCTATTTGAGCGAACAGTTCACGCTTGAGGCGTGCATCATTAAGAAGGTGAGAGTAGAGGTCAAAAATCGCCGCGCTTTCTTTCTGCGCACTCGCCGCGAAACGTTTACTGAAACGGCGGAACTCAGCACCGGCGTCTTCCAGGGCCCGGGTCAGACGTTCGCGTTCACGGACGGTATCCAGCGTAGACGCCATATAAACGTGATCGAGCGAAGGTTGCGAGCTGTCCTGCCAGCCGATACCGATGGCCACACCCGGCGATGCGGCAAGTGCACGAACGCGCGTCTGGCGAAAGCGCCCGTAAAGCACATTAAGCTGTGCCTGAGAAAGGATCGCCGCCAGCTGAGTGGCGAGCGTGACCATAAACGACTCTTCACTTTCGTCGAACTGCCGGTGTTCGCGTTGCTGAATAACCAGCACACCCAGCAACTGACGGCGGTGAATGATCGGCACACCCAGGAAGGATCGGAAAAGATCTTCTTTTACGGCGGGGATATATTTAAAACTGGGATGGCTCTGCGCATCGGCAAGGTTAATGGGCTCAGCCAGACGCCCTACCAGACCCACAATCCCCTGATCAAACGCCAGCGTAATAGTCCGCCCGCGAGGTTTTTTCAAACCTCGCGTCGCCATCAGGTAATAACAACGGCGGTCATTGTCAGCGAGATAGACGGAACAGACTTCCGTGTCCATCGCCAGGCAGGTT
Organism: Rahnella sp. RcJ3; assembly: GCF_009498575.1. Taxonomy (NCBI): domain Bacteria; kingdom Pseudomonadati; phylum Pseudomonadota; class Gammaproteobacteria; order Enterobacterales; family Yersiniaceae; genus Rahnella; species Rahnella sp. RcJ3. Next base: position 3,643 of record NZ_QSNX01000020.1, on the reverse strand, counting down.
TCGTTGACCAGTACGTCCAGCGCATCATTGAGGCTGGACGCCATTGCTACCTTTTCAACAATTTCTCGCAAACGCGTGAGCATCTCTTCGTGACTTAGCCTCTTTTACGACGATAGGCGGGCGATGTCCTGGGAAGGGAGACTTCCTGCATCGGCATAATCGTGGTGGAAAACTCTTTCATTACACGCCGGTAAACATCGCGCTTAAATGACACCACCTGACGAACCGGATACCAGAAACTCACCCAACGCCAGCCATCAAATTCAGGCGTACTGCTGCGCTGCATATTGATATCAGCATCGTTACACATCAGTTGCAGCAAGAACCATTTTTGCTTTTGGCCGATACAAACCGGCTTTGTGTCCCAACGCACCAAACGTTTTGGCAATTTATAACGTAACCAGTTACGGGTTGAAGCCAGAATACGGACATCTTTACGGCCAAGCCCCACTTCCTCAAACAGCTCGCGGTACATGGCCTGCTCAGCGGTTTCACCAGGGTTTATGCCCCCTTGTGGAAACTGCCAGGAGTGCTGGCCGTATCGTCTGGCCCACAACACCTGACCCTGCTTGTCACAGATTACAATACCAACATTCGGGCGGTAGCCATCATCATCGATCACCGGACTACCCCAATAGCTAAACTCATAGATGTACTGATTGTTTCATACTACCAACAGGCGGTAAACCACTGGTTAATACCGATCAGCATGAATAAAAATGGGATAACTCACAGTTATACGCCAAGTTATAAACAGATTTTAGAAATCACCTGCGATTTTATTCACTTTTTCTGTGGATAGGTATGTGAAGAACTTCAGAGTAAGCAGGGTAAAACTCTTCTTAACTTATTTTTACCGGGAAAACATGCTCCGATAAAAATTTTTAAAAACAAATACTTATTCACATTAAACAGAGTTATCCCACGGTTAAAAATGAGAGTTATCTCACACCTTCAAGTGATCTGGCGAAAGATCCACCAATGTTGTTTTTATCCACAGCGATCGTCTAAAAGTTGACGTCATTGCCCCAAAAATTGGATAAAACCCCTCCCGTCAAGCCTGTAAATCGAACCAGTGATCGGATTCAGGCAGGGTTATCCAAGAAATCTGTGGATAAGTAGGTGGAAGATCCTGTTCATTGTCGCCTTCAACAGGTGATCAACCTAATCGTTAAGGCGCAAAAGAAGTCAGAAACCTGAAAAAAAACTAAGACAAATCATGCTATTATTTCATTGCTCCACAGGAATAAGTTTTTATTCACTGTGCATGACAAAAGCAGTACGAAATTTAATCTATTGAGTGAGCATTGTTTTTTTATGTCTATTCCTTTACCTGCCACCCAGCCTCCGCACAACGAACAGCAACTGTTGCACCGCGCACAATCGCTGGCGGGTCATACGCTGGGTGAACTGGCCGCTCACGCTGGCCTGCCCATTCCTGAGAACCTTAAACGGGAGAAAGGCTGGGTCGGTATGTTGCTTGAGGTGTATCTCGGCGCCATTGCAGGAAGTAAACCGGAGCAGGATTTCGCTGATATTGGCATTGAGCTGAAAACGATCCCAATTGATTCCCGTGGCAGGCCGCTGGAAACCACATTTGTCTGCGTTGCCCCGTTAACCGGTAACAGCGGTGTGACGTGGGAAAACAGCCATGTGCGCCATAAACTGGCGCGAGTTTTGTGGATACCGGTCGAAGGTGAGCGCCAGATCCCCCTGGCTGAGCGCCACATCGGGGCGCCTTTATTATGGCAACCCTCTGAGGAAGAAGATGAGCAACTGCGTCAGGACTGGGAAGAACTGATGGATTTGATTGTTCTGGGTAAAGTCGAAAGCATCACAGCCCGACATGGGGAATACCTGCAAATTCGCCCCAAAGCTGCCAACAGCAAAGCGCTGACGGAAGCGATCGGAGAGTCAGGGCAACCCATTTTGACGCTGCCGCGCGGCTTCTATTTGAAAAAGCGTTTTACGGCGGCGCTTCTGGCCCGCCATTTTCAGCTTTAACCGATATCATTTCCCGCTGCCTGCGGGATAGTTTGCTACGCTAAATGTGAATATCTTCGGTACAACAAAAAGGAACGTTAACGATGATGAAGAAAACTTTAATGGCGGCCGGTGCTGCGCTTGTGGTGTTGAGCCTCGCGGGCTGTGCCAGCGATTATGTGATCTCAACCAAAGACGGCAATATGATCCTGACTGATGGTAAACCTAAGCTGGATAAATCTACCGGACTGCTGAGTTACACAGACGAACAAGGCAACGACCGCCAGATCAATAATGACAACGTCAGCCAGGTGATGAAGCGTTAAGCATTACGCTTCTTAACCCGTCGCAGAGCCAGTTATCAGGACTGGCTCTTTGTTATTTTATCCACCGACCGCGTCGTTCCTCCCGCACACACTGCCACTTCCCCCATCTGCCAGCCTTGTATATAGTCAGTTAAGGCGCTTTTTCTAACAGGCTGACATTCTCAGATATAAAGGAAGACCGGCAATGCAATATCACCGTATACCCCACAGTTCTTTAGAAGTGAGCTTACTGGGACTTGGCACCATGACTTTTGGTGAACAAAACAGCGAAGCCGACGCCCACCAGCAACTCGATTACGCCGTTGCGGCAGGCATCAACCTGATTGATACCGCAGAGATGTATCCCGTTCCGCCGCGTCCTGAAACCCAGGGGCTGACGGAAAGCTATATCGGCAGCTGGCTGAAAGCCCGTGGCAACCGTGAGAAAATTGTTCTGGCGAGCAAAGTCTCCGGGCCTTCCCGCGGTAATGACAACGCTATTCGTCCGGCTCAGATGCTGGATCGCAAAAATATCCGCGCGGCGCTGGATGCCAGTTTGCAACGTCTGAATACGGATTATCTGGATCTTTATCAGTTGCACTGGCCACAGCGTCAGACCAACTTCTTTGGCAAACTGAGTTATCAGTACACCGAAGAGCAGTCTCCGGTTACCTTGCTGGAAACGCTGGAAGCGCTGAATGAACAGGTTCGTGCCGGTAAAATCCGCTATATCGGCGTTTCTAACGAAACCCCGTGGGGCGTGATGCGTTACCTGCAACTGGCGGAGAAACATGATTTGCCGCGTATCGTTTCGATTCAAAACCCCTACAGCCTGCTGAACCGCAGCTTTGAAATCGGTTTGTCGGAGATCAGTCAGCACGAAGGGGTTGAACTGCTGGCCTATTCCAGCCTGGCATTCGGCACGCTGAGCGGTAAATACCTTAACGGTGCGAAACCGGCCGGGGCGCGTAATACGTTGTTCAGTCGTTTCACCCGTTACTCATCACCGCAGGCTGAAGCGGCGATTGCTGAATATGTCGCGCTGGCGAAGAAACGTAATCTGGATCCTTCTCAGATGGCGCTGGCCTTTGTGCGTCAGCAACCGTTCGTGGCCAGCACGCTGCTGGGCGCAACCACAATGGAACAACTGAAGATCAACATCGACAGTCAGGATCTGACACTCGATGAGGAAATCCTCGCTGATCTGGAAAACATCCACAAACGCTTCACCATTCCTGCGCCGTAAATCCTGATTGCAGGCAACAAAAAAGGGCGCTGAGCGTAATGCCGATCGTTTAAGGATCAGTTGACCGATCCGGTGGCTCGTGTAAAAAGGGTTCATGCTCATCATGGAC